>DYAA01000036.1 GCA_019419405.1 Collinsella sp.
TGGCGGCCGAAAGCGTCTCGGCATGACGGAACACGCCCGTGAACAGCGGAATGGCCACACTGCCGAGCATACGCACGCCGCCGAGCGGGCCTCCCGTCACGCGCGCACCGCGGCTCGCCTGCGCATCGGCCGTCTGCTTCATCTCGGTAGCGAACTGCGGCATAAAGCGCAACGCGATACCCATGATCATGCCGAGCTCATGCGCCGGAAGCCCCACGCGCGCAAACGGTGCGAGCAGACGCTCAAAGCCCGCAGTGAGGTCGAGCGTGGGGGTGGTGAGCGTAATGGCGCTCATGCCGGCCATCATCAGGGTCAGGCGGCACGCCATAAACGCCGCAGAACGCAGCGAGCCCTCGCTTATCTGCAGAAAGCCGAGCTGCCACAGGATGCGCCCACTCTGATCGGTAAACAAGTTGAGCACCGCGACCACGACGACGATTGCCAACAGCGGCGCCATCGATGATAGGACCCGGCGCAACGGCACCCGGGACACGGTATAGAGCAGGACAACGAAAATTGCGACCGAGGCCAGTCCGCGGAAGCTGCTGACCGTGAGCGTCGTGATCAGAAACACAAAGCCCAAGAGCAACTTGGTTCGCGGGTCCAGGCGGTGGATTGCACTATCGCCGGGATAGTAACTGCCAAACGAAAACGCCTCCATCAGCAGCCCTCCTCTCGCGAGACCGTCTTGGATTTAGCAATGTCCGCGACGTTAGAAGGACCGTCCGAGCGACCGATCAGCAAATCTACCAACTCGTCGGCCAACGACTCAACCGTATAGAGCCCGCCGCGACGCAGCGGCACGCCCGCTTCCGCGAGCGCCAACGCCATGCGCTGAGCAGCAGGTACGCCCAAGCCGATCGACTTGAGCTCATCGGCATGCGCAAACACCTGCACGGGGGTTCCCTCGGCAAACACCGCACCTTCGTTCATTACGACGATACGGTCGCAGCAATTGGCCAGGTCATCCATGCTGTGCGAAACCATGACAACGGTCAGGCCCTCGCGATGGAGTCGATCGATGAGCCCTAGGAAATCCCTGCGCGCAGCCGGATCGAGCCCCGCCATGGGTTCATCGAGCACCAGAACTTCAGGCTCCATGGCGAGCACGCCGGCGAATGCCACGCGCCGTTGCTGACCGCCCGAAAGCTCGAAGGGACTCTTGTCGCCGACCGTGGAAAGGTCGAGGCCCACGCGCGAGAGCGACGACTCGACGCGACGGTCGACTTCATCTTGCGGCAAGCCAAGGTTGTGCGGGCCAAACGCCACGTCCTGCGTCACGGTTTCGGCAAACAGCTGACGCTCGGGATATTGAAACACCACGCCGACCTTGGCCTTAACCGCGGCGGCGTCTTTCTTGTTTGACAGATCGAGCCCCAGCGCGCGAACGAATCCCTCCTGGGGGCGAATCAAACCGTTGAGATGCTGGACCAGCGTCGACTTACCCGAACCGGTATGACCTGCCAAGCCCAGGAACTCGCCGCGACGCACCGTCAGCGATACATCGCGCAGCGCCCACGGGCTGCTGGGGTCGTTTCCCCAGAGAGCCTGTTTGCTCGATTTGCCCGCAGTGACCGAGCGCTTATGCCAGCGGCGGCGCTCGCGGGCACTCAGCGAGTAACTATGCGAGAGGTGCGAAATCTCGATGACGGGCTCCGACACGGCTGTCCCGTCGGTTGCAGAGGAGACGTTGTCGAGCACACGAGAATCGGATGCAGAAGGCCGCCCTGCGGCGTCTTCCCCACTCCGGTCGGCATATACCTGCGCAATCTCGGCGACCATATCCGCCTCGCGCACCTGCGCATGAACGGGCACGCCCTTCGCACGAAGCGCCATGCCCAAGCAGCACGACGCCGGCATATCCAGGTTGAGCTCCACGAGCCCATCTGCCCGCGTCAGAATCTCCTCGGGCGTACCGAGCATGGCAACGCGCCCCGCCCGAAACACCGCGACACGATCGGCCTCGGCGGCCTCTTCCATAAAGTGCGTAATCATCACGATGGTCATGCCGCGTTCGTGCAGCACGTGACAGGCCTTCATAAGGCCCTTGCGCCCGCGCGGATCGAGCATCGAGGACGCCTCGTCCAAAATGAGCACGCGCGGTTCCATGGCGAGCACACCGGCAAGCGCCACACGCTGCTTTTGACCGCCCGAAAGCGCATGGGTCTCGTGGCGCTCAAAGCCCACCAGGCCCACGCCCTTCAGCGCCTCGCGTACGCGCTGCGCAATTTGCGCCGATGGCACGCCAAGGTTTTCGGGACCGAACGCAACGTCATCTTCGACAAGCGTTGCCACCAGCTGGTCGTCGGGATTCTGGAACACCATGCCTGCGGTCGAACGAATGTCGTAGACCAGCTCGGGATCGGACGCATCCATACCGTTGATACGTACCGTGCCCGCATCGGGCTGCAGCAGCGCATTCAGATGCTTGGCAAACGTCGACTTGCCCGACCCATTGCCACCGAGGATGCAGAAAAACTCCCCGTCCTCGATGTTCAGATCGACACCGTCGAGTGCCGACACGGCACCGTCATAGCTAAAGGAAACGCCCCGACACTCAATCATGCGCGGCCTTTGACCTGGTCCTTTTTAGGCGTGATGAGGTTGGAGACTGCTTTATACACCGCTAGCGTCAACACCGAGTTAAGCACGGTCTTGATAAGGTTGAACGGCAGCACGGCAGGAATCATAAGCGGGGCGATCACATCGACCGAGCCATACCAGAACCATACGCCAATGGTAAGGTTTGCGACCATAGACAACGCCGTAGCGGCAATGACACCGAACACTAGGCCAATCACGGCACCCTTATAGGTATGCATCTTCTGGTAGACGATAGCCGCGGGCAGAATGTAGCCCAGCGTGGCAACCAGGTTCATAAGCGCGCCGACCCAGTCGCCCGTGGTGAGCGCATGGATGACGATCGCCATGGCGGCGACGGCAGTGCCGGCACCAGGGCCGTACGCAAACCCGCACACCATCGCCGGCACCAGCGACGGGTCATACGTCAAAAACGGCGCCGAGGGAAGGATGGGCAGCTGCACATACATAAACAGGGCGCCCAAGGCGCACATCAACGCCATGGTAACGAGCTGTTTGGTGCTCCACCTATTCGTGTTCTCAAAATGGATATGCTGCGACTGTTCAGACATAAGATCACCTGCCTCTTTCATCCGGACTCTAACCGTTGGTACTGGGATCTCACCAGTTCAGCCGGCATGCGAACCAACACACGCACGGGTCGCGGACTCATCGGCTCGGTCGCAGGCACCTCGCCTGCTCCACGGCGTCCCTTTGACACCGCCCGATTTACCACCAGTGGGGAATTCCACCCCGCCCTGAAACAGCAATTGCAAGTGTAGCACGAGCAATCGTTCGCGCAAGTATGCCAAGGGTAATTTGTGGCGGGGATCAGTTGCCGCAACAACCACGTTCCCCACCCATCCCAAAGTAACGCGCCTTTCGCGCAAAGCGCGAAACAGCGAAGGGGACAAGCCACTGCAACAACCACATCCTCCACTCGCCCCAAAGTGGCGCGCCTTTCGCGGCAAAGCCGCGAAACAGCGACCGGGACACGTATTCCCAACAACCAAGTCCTCCGCCCACGCCGACCTCAAGGCCGTAAACGCAGGGAATCCGGGGGCGTGACGGGGCTTCTCTCCGGAACATTCCGCAGGACGCAAAGAGGCTCCGCAGCGCGAAGCGCGATGCGGAGCCTCTTTGCATGTCCGAGGACGTTCCGGAGAGAAACCCCCGTCCCGCCCCCGGATTCCCGGTGGGAGTTCTAGACCTTGTCGGCCTTAGTACATACCGCCGCCCTGCTGACCAGCGGTGGCAGCAGCGATAGCGTCCTCAAGCTGAGTGTTCTTGGGCACATCGGAGACGGTAGCCTCGGTGATGAGGATCAGGCTGGCGACAGAAGCAGCGTTCTGCAGGGTGACGCGGCTGACCTTGACGGGGTCGAGGACGCCCATCTCGATCATGTCGCCCCACTCGCCGTTGGCAGAGTTGAGACCCTGGCCGGCGGGCAGCTCGGCAACCTTGTCGACCACGACAGCGCCCTCAAAGCCAGCGTTCTTGGCGATGGTGGCGACCGGAGCGGTCAGAGCCTTCTTGACGATGTCGACACCGATCTTCTCCTCGGGGTCGTCGATCTCGACAGCGTCGAGCGCAGGAGCAGCGTCCATGAAGGCGACACCACCGCCGGCGACGATACCCTCCTCGACAGCAGCGCGGGTAGCCTGCAGGGCATCCTCGACGCGGTGCTTGATCTCCTTGAGCTCGGACTCGGTAGCAGCGCCGACCTTGATGACGGCAACGCCACCGGAGAGCTTGGCCAGGCGCTCCTGGAGCTTCTCGCGGTCGAAGTCAGAGGTGGTGTTCTCCATCTCGCCCTTGATCTGAGCGATGCGAGCGTCGATGGCCTCCTTGGAGCCAGCGCCGCCGACGACGACGGTGTTGTCCTTGGAGATGGTGACGGACTTAGCGGTACCGAGCATATCGGCAGTGATGTCAGCGACCTTCACGCCCAGCTCGTCCAGGGCAGCCTGGCCACCGGTGAGGACGGCGATGTCCTCGAGGATGCGCTTGCGGCGATCGCCGTAGCCCGGGGCCTTGACGGCGCAGACGTTGAGGGCGCCACGGATCTTGTTGAGGACCAGGGTCGGCAGAGCCTCGCCGTCGATGTCCTCAGCGATGATGAGCAGGCCACGGCCAGCGCGCTGGACAGCCTCGAGAACGGGCATGATGTCCTGAACACTGGAAATCTTCTGGTCGGTGATGAGGATGTACGGATCCTTCATCACGGCCTCCATGCGGTCGTTGTCCGTGACGAAGTAAGCGGAGACATAGCCCTTGTCGAACTGCATGCCCTCGACGGTGTCGATGGTGATGTCGAACGTCTGGGAATCCTCGACGGTGATGACGCCGTCCTTGCCCACGACCTCCATGGCCTCGGCGATCTTCTCGCCGACCTCGGGGTCACCGGCGGAGATGGTAC
>DYAA01000037.1 GCA_019419405.1 Collinsella sp.
AACTTGTCGCAGTCGCGCACGAAGCTCGCCTTCTCGGAAAAGAAGCCATAGCCGGGATGAATTGCCTTAGCTCCCGACTTTACGGCACAGGTGAGCACGGCATCGTCGTTGAGGTAGCTCTCGGCAAGACGCGGGCCGCCGATGCAATACGCCTCGTCGGCAAGCTGCACGTGTAGCGCGTCCGCATCGGCCGTGGAATAAACGGCGACGGTCTTGATGCCCATATCGCGGCACGCGCGGATAACACGGACCGCGACTTCGCCGCGGTTGGCGATGAGCACTTTGTCGAACATGGAGCCTTCCTTAACTTTCGTGCATGAGTGCAAAAGACATATCGGCGCGGCAGCAAACCTCACCGTTGACGCTCGCAGTACCCGTCGCAAAGCGGAACGGCCCGCGCGCACGCGTGATGGAGCACACTAGATCCACCGTGTCGCCCGGGCGCACCGGACGCTTAAAGCGCACCTTGTCCAGACTCGTGTAGAACGGCGTCGCGCCGCGCGCCTCCTCATCGCCCATCAGCAGCACGCAGCAGTTCTGGGCGAGCATCTCGCACTGAATCACGCCGGGAACGACCGGGTTTCCCGGAAAATGTCCCTGCAAAAAGTACTCGTCGCCTGTAATCGTGATCTTGCCGTGGGCCTCGTCGCCCACCAGCTCGGCTTCGTCGAGCAAAAGCATCGGCTCGCGATGCGGTAACAGCTTCTTGAGCTCTTCTTTGTTCATGGATATCACCTATCCGATCCTCATAAGGCAACTGCCGAACTCCACGAGGTCGCCGTCGGCCACGCAGATCTCGAGCACCTCACCGTCTGCCTCGGCCGTCACCTCGTTGAGAACCTTCATGGCCTCGATGATGCAGAGGGTCTCGCCGGCCTTGACCTTGGAGCCCACGCGCACAAATGGCTCGTCGCCCGGCGCAGGGGCAGCATAGAAGACGCCCACCATGGGAGCAGTCACCTCGGTGCCCTTGGGCTCCGGCGCGGCGGCAGGTGTCTGCGTGGCGGGTTCCGGTGCGGCAGGCGCGACTGTGGGAGCTGCAACTTGAGCGGCCATGGCGCTCGGCATAGGCATGGGCACGGCAACCGGCTGCGCCACACTCGCGCGCTCGAGTTCGACCGCGGTGCCATCGGGCTCCTCAACGCGTACGCGCGTGAGGCCGCGGTCCTCCATCACATCGGCTATCTCGGCAAGTCTTTTGGAATCCATGCTCTAGCTCCTCGTATATCTACGCAGCGCGATGGCGGCGTTGTGCCCGCCAAAGCCCAGGTTGGTCGAAAGCGCCCAGGTAAGGTCGGCGCGAACCGCGCGATTGGGCGTGTAATCAAGATCGCAGGCGGGATCGGGCGTGTGGTAGTTAATGGTCGGGGGCACCACGCCCTGCTCGAGCGCCATGGCACAGGCCATGACCTCGATGGCACCCGTAGCACCGATCATGTGGCCGGTCATCGACTTGGTCGAAGAGACGTGCGCCGCGCGCGCCGCGTCCTCGCCGAGCGCACGCTTGATGCCCGCCGTCTCGGACGAATCGTTGAGTTTAGTCGAGGTACCGTGGGCGTTGATGTAGAGGCCCTCGGAAGGCTTGACGTCGCCCTCGGCCACCGCCAGCGATATCGCACGGGCAATGCCGGCAGCCTCGGGATCGGGGCTCGTGATGTGATAGGCATCATCGGTGTTGCCGTAGCCCACGACCTCGGCATAAATGTGCGCCCCGCGCGCCTGCGCATGCTCCATGCTCTCGAGTACGAGCACGCAGGCGCCCTCGCCCATCACAAAGCCGTCGCGATTCGCATCGAACGGACGGCATGCCGTCGACGGGTCAGGATTAGCGGTGAGCGCACGGCAGGACGTAAAGCCCGCAACGGCATCGGGGATGATGGCCGCCTCGGCACCGCCGGCGAGAATCGCATCAGCATAGCCGTGTTTGATGGCGCGGAACGCCTCGCCCACCGCATGGGCCGAGGTCGCGCAAGCAGTCACGACGGGCAGGGTCGGTCCCTTTGCCTTGTGACGGATCGCGATATTGCCCGAAGCCATATTGGGGATCATCATCGCAATCATGTATGGCGATGCGCGGCGGGGCCCACGATCGGCGATCGTGTGGACGTTGTCGACGAGCGTCTGCATGCCGCCCACGCCTGAACCCACGTAGACGCCCAGGCGCTCGCGATCGATGGCGCCTTCGACATCAAAGCCCGCATCGTGCATGGCCTCGTCCGACGCCGCCAGTGCAAACTGAACGCAGGGGTCCAGGTGCTTGGCATCGTGCTTGCCAAAGTAGTCGTTGCCGTCAAAGCCCTTGACCTCGGCCGCCACCTTGACGGCAAACGCATCCGTATCAAAGTGCGTAATCGGGCCGATGCCACAGGTCCCGGCGCACATGGCCGCCCAGGTGGCAAGCGCGGTGTTGCCGAGCGGCGATACGGCACCGATGCCGGTGATTGCAACTCTCTGTTCCATCATGCTCTCCTCATCCAAGCCATTCTTCGGCCCTGGTTTCTACATCGCCATTCCGCCGTCGACGCGCACGACCTCACCCGTAATGTAGGCAGCCGCATCACTCGCCAAAAAGCGCACCACGCCGGCCACTTCCTCGGGGCGCGCCATGCGCTTCAGGGGAATCTGCTCCTCGGTTGCCACACGCACCTTCTCCGAGAGCTTTGCCGTCATATCGGTCTCGACAAACCCAGGAGCGACCGCGTTCACTCGTACGCCGCGGGGCGCAAGCTCGCGCGCCACCGCCTTGGTCAGGCCGATGACGCCCGCCTTGGAGGCAGCATAGTTGGCCTGCCCGGCATTGCCCATCAGGCCCACAACCGAGCTCATGTTGATGACGCAACCGCCGCGCTGGCGCATAAAGGTCTTGGTGAGCGCACGCGTCGTGTTAAACGTTCCTTTAAGATTGACATCGAGCACGCGATCGAAGGCGTCATCGCCCATACGCATGAGCAGGCCATCGCGGGTGATGCCAGCGTTGTTGACAAGCGCCCAAATGGAGCCAAAGTCGTTGAGGACCGTCTCCACGCACGCGTTGACGGCATCGGGGTCGGCCACGTCACATTGATATGCACGCGCCGTGGCGCCAGCCGCCTCACAGGCTTCGCACGTCTCGCGTGCCGCATCGACGCTGCCGGCATAGACGACGGCGATATCGTAGCCATCCTCCGCCAGGCCCACGGCACAAGCGCGGCCGATACCACGCGAGCCGCCCGTGACCAGCGCCACGCGACGCGAGTCGTTGCGCTCGAGCGCGCCGTTGTTCAAGTTGCCCATGTCATTCCTTTCGGGTTACAGCCCTGTGGGCTATGCGAGCTCGCCGGCAATAGCTGCGACCTGTTCGGCCGTTTCGCACGAATACACGCGAACGTCGCTCAGCGTACGCTTGACCAGGCCCGACAGCGTTTTGCCAGGACCGACCTCAATAAACGTGTCGATGCCCTGATCCTGCAGAGTATGCAGCGTGTCGGCCCAGCGAACGGCATGACTCACCTGGTTGGCCAAGACATCCGATGCCGCTCGCGGGTCCGCCGGATAGGGCGCCGCCGTCATGTTTGCCATGACCGGAATCAGCAGCGGAGACGGCGCGTGGCCGTCTTGGATATACGTCGCCAGCCCCTCAGTCGCCTCGGCCATATAGGGGCTATGAAATGCACCCGACACCGCGACTTTCATAGCGCGGCCGCCAGCCTCTTTTACTAGGACGTCGAGCTCCTGCAGCGCCTCAGGCGCTCCGGCAACAACCGTCTGCTGCGGACTGTTGTAGTTGACTGGCCAGCAGTCCTCGCCGGCCTGTTTTGCCAGGCCCTCGACTTGCACCGCATCGAGCTTGATGACGGCGCGCATGCCGCCCGGATGGCGCTCGGCAGCCGTGGCCATCAATGCCGCGCGCTCACACACGAGCTCAAAACCCGCTCGCGTATCGAATGCCCCCGCGAAGGTGAGCGCTGCGACCTCGCCCAGCGAGAATCCCGCACAGGCGGCAGGTACCACGCCGCGCTCACGCAGAGCGGCAGCCGCTGCCAGATCGTGAACGAACACGCACGGCTGCGTGTTCTCGGTCTGCGAGAGTTCCTCCTTGGAGGCGCTTCGGCACTGCTCACTGGTCCCCGGGCGCACCTCGTCGGCAATGGCGAACACCTCGGCGGCCGCCGGCGATGCCTCGATCAGGTCGACGCCCATCGCGGGGTGCTGGGCGCCCTGGCCGGCAAACAGAAACGCTACGCCACCCATGCGCACGCACCCTTCAGGACGCGCTCGGCGCCATCGACCAGGTCGTCAACGATTTCACGTGCACTTTGGCGTTCGTTGACCATGCCGGCAATCTGTCCGCACAAATACGAACCCTCTTCGTAATTTCCGTCCTTTGCGGCCTTGCGAAGGGCGCCCGTGCCCATGGCCCCGAGCTCCTCGACGCTTACGCCCGCCGCCTCGCTCTTGGCGTAGGCGTTGGTGAAGGGGCTCTTGAGGGCACGCACCGGGTGTCCCGTCGAGCGGCCGGTCGCACGCGTCGAGGTGTCGTTGGCCTTCAGGACCATCTCCTTGTACTGCTCCGATACGGTGCACTCATCTGCGATCAGAAAGCGCGTACCCACCTGCACGCCGGCGGCGCCCAGCATAAAGGCGGCCGCCACGCCGCGGCCATCGGCGATACCGCCAGCCGCAACCACGGGAATATCGACCGCATCGACAACCTGCGGCACCAGTGCCATCGTCGAGGTCTCGCCAATATGGCCGCCTGATTCGGTACCCTCGGCAACCACGGCAGTGGCTCCACGACGCGCCACGAGGCGCGCCAGCGCCACCGAGGCAACGACCGGGATGACCTTGATGCCCGCCTCGTTCCACGCCTTCATGTACTTGGTGGGATTGCCGGCACCCGTCACGACGACCGGTACCCGCTCGTCAATCACGACCCGCGCGACCTCGTCGGCAAACGGGCTCATGAGCATGACGTTGACGCCAAAGGGCTTATCCGTCCTGGCGCGCAGCTCATGAATCTGGTCGCGCAGCCAGTTGGCGTCGGCGTTCATGGCCGCGATAATCCCTAAGCCGCCCGCCTCGGACACTGCGGACGCCAGCGAGGCGTCGGCGATCCAGGCCATACCGCCCTGGAACACGGGCTTTTCGATGCCGAGCAGATCGCAGAGAGGAGTCTTGAGCATCTCTACTTCTCCAATGCCGCCTCGACCGTATCGGCGAACTCGCCGACCGTCTTGGGGTTCTCCTCGGTATCGAGCTGGATGCCAAACTCGTCCTCAACGGCGACGAGGATCTCGACGGTGCCCAGACTGTCGAGACCAATCTCCTCGAGCGTGGACTCGGGCTTCATCTCGACATCGTCAAGACCGGCGGTCTCGCGGATAACATCGCAAACGCGCTCGAAGGTCTTCTGATCTGCCATGGTAGTTCTCCTTTGTTTGTGCCCTAGGGGCGTTTTTATTTCCTATGTGCGACTACTTCCAACGAAGTAGATAGCCACCTATATCCAGACCGGCGCCAAATCCAACGAGGGTGATGGTGTCGCCCGTGTGAAGTGCACCGGCGTTTGCCAGCCGGTCGAGGGCAAGCGGAATGCATGCGCTCGAAATGTTGCCGGTCTCGCGCAGCGTTCGAACCACGCGCTTGTCTGGCACACCGAGGCGCTTGACCGCCTGACTCAGGATTCGTTCGTTAGCCTGATGGAATACAAAATGGTCGATGTCCTCGACCGAAATGCCCGCATCGCTCGCAAGCTTATGGACCGTGTCGCAAATCGCGTTGACGCCGAACTTGAACACGCGGCGGCCATTCATGGACAGCACGCTCTCGCTATCTGCGGAGGCCTTAAACGGCGAGGTGCCGACCAGACCGGGAACGCACAACGTCTCGACGTCGGGCGCCGTCGAAAGCTCAACGGCAAGGGGGCTGTCTCCCCCAGCCTCAATCACCGCGGCGCCTGCCCCATCGCCAAAGAGCACACAGGTGGCGCGGTCGGTCCAGTCGAGCGCGCGCGTCATCTGCTCGGCGGCAACGACAAGCACATGCTTGGCTCGTCCTCGGGCGATATAGCCCTCGGCAACATCGAGCGCAAATACGAAGCCGGCGCAGGCAGCCGAGACATCGAAGGCAGGGCACGTCGCGCCCAGTCGCTCAGCAACGGCACACGCCTCGGCGGGAACAAGGTGGTCACCCGTCGTCGTCGAGCAGACGATCAGATCCAACTGGCTCGCGTCGATTCCGGACACCTGAAGTGCCCGCTCGCTCGCCGCTACGGCAAGGTCGTCAAGTGACTCGGTGGTGCAGACGTGGCGACTCTTAATACCTGTGCGGGTAAAAATCCACTCATCCGAGGTATCGAGGAACTCGGACAGCTCGTCATTGGAAACACTGCGCTTAGGAAGCGCCGAGCCTGTTCCAAGAATCGTGAAACCCATCACTAACCTCCTTTGAGTTGTTGACGTATTTACATCGACCAAGAGAGGATAGCGCATTTCACTCGTTGTTAACGTGTTAACATTAAATTGTCCAAATGCGACAAAGGCTTCACATTGAGTCTCTCTCGACACCATTGCGTTATTCACTTATTCATTAAGGAGGTAGCAGCCGTTATGGATGCCAAATTAACGATAGTCGACGTAACCGGATCGACCAACGATGACCTGCTCGAAGCAGGAAAACAGGGAGCGCCGCACGGCACAGGACTTGCCGCCCGGACTCAGACAGCAGGACGCGGCCGACGGGGCCACAAGTGGGATTCAACCGCCGGCAATCTGTTACTCTCGATTGTCCTGCGTCCATGCGTTAATCCTGCGAAGTACTCTGGTCTTGCCGCCGTCAGCGGCCTAGCGGTGCTCGAGGCGCTCGAAAAGCAGGGTCTTGCAAACGAGATTGGCCTCAAATGGCCCAACGACCTGGTCGCGCGAGGACGCAAGCTCGGCGGCATTCTGGTCGAAGCCGCACGCGATAACGAAGGCAACCCCTTTGCGGTCTGTGGCATCGGCGTCAACGTGAACTATGTGCCCGCGGAGGTGCCCGATGGTGGCCTGCCGGCAATCGGTCTCTCGGACCTCAACGAGAACGTTCCCGCCGTCGATATGCTCCTCGATGAGGTCTATCACACCGTCGTAAACGCTGTAGACGCGTGGGCAGATCTGCTCAACGCCATGGAAGAAAACGCCGGACCGCTCGCGCCCGTCCACGGCGAATATGTCGCTCACCTCAATTGGATTGGAAAGCACGTTATCGCCCGCTCCCCTGCCGGTGACGAGCTGGCGCGAGGCATCTTTAAAACCGTCGAT
>DYAA01000038.1 GCA_019419405.1 Collinsella sp.
CCTTAGCAACATGCATACGAAGGCAGCAGCGATAACGGACCCCATCGCCAGCAATGCAATGACCACGGCATCGCTTGCGAAGTATGCCGCCTCAACAGCCGGAATAAGACCAATAGGAACTGCTACGAGCACAGAACAGGCAAACACGTCGCGCCGCCCATGGCCAAAGGCACGAGGGCGGCAAAACGGCGGGGCCACAGTCAATGCGAGATAGACCAACGGAATTAAAAGCGCAAGGCCAATTGACGCGGCCGTTACAGGGGGCATCCCCCATGGCTCGGGAACGACTCTCCATGAAACTCGACAGCAAAACAGCAGGCAAGACATGACGGCTATTGTTTCTGTAAAAATCGCGTCCTGCGGGTGACGAGTTTCCCTTTCGTCAGTCCGTGTCGACCTCTGCGTCAAAGGAGAGTCCGCCGTGCCCCAAATAACATATGAGAGAAGCAGCGACCCAACAAAGCACGAGACACACGAAACGCCATGTAACAACCAAATCGGTGCAAACACGATTGGAATAGAGTCTCCGCGAGCATAGAAAGCCAGGTCGGCCCATTCGGGAACCGTTGCAATAACACCAAGGAAAACACCGATGGCACCGAGATGCCTCGGCCTTCTCATTCCCCCCTTGCATAGCGCAGCACCATGAACAAACGCCGCGAGGCATGCGCCCAGGATAACGAGCCAGGTCATTGCACCTGACGCTAGGCCGATTGAAGATGAAAACCGGTGATAAGGGGTGACCGCCATTACGACAAGCGCAATGGCGCAGGCAAATGTAGCAGAACGGCGGGAAAAGAGCATACGGCCTCCATAGCGTGTCATTATATCGCTCGAGCCGCTCGTTTATCTCTGTTCTCACACCAGCCAGCATCAATGATTCAGGCGAACTCCAATCCGCGCCAGATCACGGTTCAGCTTTTGTCCGCAGTCCCCGCATCAAAGCGGGATGCGGTTTCCTTTTGAGCGTCGATCTGGAAACTGTATCCCGTTCTGAGTCAATATTCTGGGACGCAGTTTCCGCAGCACACCCCATTCGGAAAGCGTGTCCCAGTATTTGGCCGCAAACTGGGGCGCGCTTTCCGGATGGGTCGAGACGAAGGCCAAGCCAGACAGGCAGCCTCGCATCCCGCCATCCTCGCCATCCGCCTGAGCGTGCTACACTAGCAGCATCTATGCCACCGCGAACGGCTCGGCCCCGCGCCCGCCGCTCGCAAACGAACTTTAAACGCACGAGGGTTGGCCATGCCGCTTTTCTCGCAACATACCGCCCGGTTCTCGCCGGACGTTCCTTTGGAGGGCACCAGCTCTCGCGAGCTGCTCAAGCGGTACCAGCCGCTCGAGACACTTGCGACCGGCGGTTTTGGCTCCATCGAGATCTGCCGCGACACGCACCTGCGCCGCCGCGTCGCCATTAAGCGCATCCCCCTTATCAACGGCGCCGGCATGCCCGCCAGCGACATCATGGATGTCCTGCGCGAGGCGCACACTGCCGCCATGCTTCAACATCCCAATATCGTGCAGGTCATCGACTTTACGCACGACACCGCCTATGCATACTTGGTCATGGAGTATGTCGACGGTATGTCGTTGGCCGAGTTTTTGCATCGCGTGGACGGCCACTCGCTCACCTTTGACGAGGCCGCAGCCATTGCCGATGCCCTGGGTCAGGCGCTCGCCTTCGCCCATAGCAATGGCGTACTCCACCTGGACATTAAGCCCGCCAACGTGCTCATCGACCACTCGGGCAATGTAAAGCTCACCGACTTTGGCATGGCGCGACTGTCGTCCGCCGGTGGCTTTGGCGGCTCGCGCGGCGGCACCATCGGCTACATGCCGCCCGAGCAGCTCGATATCGAGACCGGCACGGTCGACGAACGCGCCGATGTCTTTGCCCTTGCCTGCGTTATCTATGAGGGCTTGTGCGGCAGCGCTCCCTTTATGGCGGCCACGCCCGCCGACTCGCTCGACCGCATCATCGGCGGCGCCACCTATCCCAGCGAGCTGATACCACACTTTCCCCCGGGAGCCGAGGCCGCGCTCATGAGCGCGGCCTCGGCTCCCGGGGGAAAGTGTGGTATCAGCTCGCTGGGA
>DYAA01000039.1 GCA_019419405.1 Collinsella sp.
CGATATGGAAGCGTGACAGCTCGGAGCAGTAGCGGATGATTGGAAAATCGCGACCATCGACGAGCTCACGATTCTGCGGACTCTTGATGATGCGAATGAGGTCGTTCTCGGCGAGCGAGCGGATAAACGAAATCTCGACGCCCAGCATATCGGGAATGGTCTCGATGGGATGCAGCTTTTGTTTAGTCTCCTTGGGCTCCGTCTTGAGCGGAACATCGGACAGCAAGCCCACCTCGTAGGCGAGCGTTGACAGGTCCGTGGCGTTTTCCAAGCGCTGCTTAATCACGTTGAGCGGCATGTAGCGGGTCTTCTGCAAGTGCAGAATGACCTCCAGGCGATCAACATCCTCCTTAGAGTACTGACGGTATCCCTTAGGCGTACGATGAGGGGTAATGAGCCCCTCATCTTCTAGAAATCTAATTTTTGAGTTCGAAAGATCGGGGTATGCGCCTCGAAGAAGGTTGACGACTTGGCCGATACTCAGATAGTTGCGTTCGGCCATGCCCTACTCACCGGTTTCGATGCGCTCCGGCGTGCTCTCGTGGTAGATGAGCGTAAACGTACCGATCTGGACGGAAGAACCATCGTGCAGCGGGGCTGCATTGACGATGGCACCGTCGACCCAGGTGCCATTGAGCGAGCCCAGGTCCTCGATGCGAGCGCCGAGGCCCTCGCGAATAATGCGCGCGTGGCTACGCGAAACGGTCATGTCATTGAGGAAGATGCCGTTCGCAGGATCGCGGCCGATGGTGGTCACGTCGTCCTCGAGCTCAAAGGCGGCACCAGTCTGCGGACCCTTGACGATGGACAGAACGGGGGCGGTGATGCGCACGTTGGCCATGAGGTCGGGAACGGTGACGTCGCTTGAAGGCACGCGGAATACGCAGGTAGCGTCAGCAGTCTTATCATTCTGAGCCATATTGTTTACCATGTTGTCCATGACAACCCCTAACTTATCGCGGACGTGCCGCAAATAATGAACCGTACGTAATCATACCCCAACGAATCAGTCTTCGATTTCAGGGTTCAGAAAGTCGATGTCCTCGTCCTCGGGATGCGCGAGAGCCTGTTTAATGGCCACTCCGCCCTTAATGGAATAGATGACAGCCGTGAGCATGGAGAAGATCACGCCGCCGTACACAAAGAAGATGCCGAGGGGCACCGAGCTTCCGTTGAGGCCCGGGAAGGCCGTAAGGGTTGAAGGTAAAAGATGCAGGCCGTCAATAACGGGGAACCCGAGCAGCATGAGCGAGAAGCCGGTCATGAGCAGTGCAGTGGCAATCTTTCCGGGAAAGACGACATCGATGGGGCGACGGTGATAATGACGCACGATAAGCGTGCCGATGCCCAGATAGATGTCGCGGCCAATAATGAGCACGCAGACCCAGATTGGCAGCTCTCCGCGAACCACCAGCCCAAGTACGCCGGTGAACAGCAGCGCACGGTCGCAGATGGGATCCATGACCTTGCCGAGCCACGAGACCGTCTTGGTCATGCGGGCGATCTGACCGTCCATCCAGTCGGTGGAGGCGGCAACGGCGTAGATAACGATGGCGATGACGCGGTTGTTATCCGTCACAAACAGGTACAGAAATACCAGGGTGAGGATCAGGCGCGTAAAGGTGATGAAATTGGAGATCGTAAAGATCTTATTCGACGGGTAATCGGAAGTGCCGATAAGCTCCTTTTTGATCTTCTTTTTGATGCCCACAGGACTCCCCCGCTGGTTAACGACAAAACTTTCGATACTATACCCGTTCCGGCGATGTCTATCCAGCGTAAGCATAGAGAGTCCAGACATATGGAGGATGCTACTGGGTTGTGCGGCATTCTGCATTTGTGTACATCAGCCTCCAAATATGACATTTTTCGGCATCTTTGATGGCTGATGTACACGTTTTGATTCGGTGATTACATCGATCGGGAAAGTTGTTGCCTTAAGCAAATTAATCATGATGTGCGGGTCGAGAAGGGTTGGCGCCAAAAGAGCCCAACGGCCGTTACGGCTTCGTTAGAAACGCGCCCCACCATGGATGGTGAACCCGAAAGGTAAGGCGCGCGGGCACGGTGACTCGGCCCGCGCTCCCGGAAGAGAAAGGATAAACCCATGGGTTACATGCTCGAGACGCGCGGGCTCACCAAGCGCTTCGGCCGCGGCGACCAGGCGCAGGACGCCGTGGCCGACGTGAGCCTTCATATCCGCGAGGGCGAGGTGTACGGGCTGCTCGGTCCCAACGGCGCCGGCAAGTCGACAACGCTCAAGATGATCTGCGGGATGCTGCGGCCGACGGCCGGGGAGATCCTCTTTGCCGGGCACGCCTGGCGCCGCGAGGACCTCTACGCAATCGGCAGCCTCATCGAGGAGGCGCCGCTCTACCCCAACCTCACCGCGCGCGAGAACCTGCGCGTGCGCACCACGCTGCTGGGCCTTCCCGAGAGCCGCATAGATGAGGTGCTCGCCGCCGTGGACCTCGCGGACACCGGGAAGAAGCGCGCCGGGCGCTTCTCGATGGGGATGCGGCAGCGCCTGGGGCTCGCGCTGGCGCTGATCGCCCGGCCACGCCTGCTCGTGCTCGACGAGCCCACCCACG
>DYAA01000004.1 GCA_019419405.1 Collinsella sp.
CTGTTCGCTAACGCCGCCGCCCACCTGATTGTGCTCGATGGCTGGAGCGACCGCCAGTACTTCGATGCCGTGGTCATTGCCAATACCGATTCGGTGCTGCGTGCCGTGGACTACCTTATCGAGAAAGGTCACAAGCAAATCGGCTATCTGGCGGGCGACCTTCGTATCCGCAACTTTAAGGACCGCGAGCGCGGCTATCGCCAAGCGCTTGAGGATGCGGACCTCGAGGCAAACCCGGCATGGCGCGTCACGCTGGGCACCACGCTCGAGGGCGCTTATCGCGACATGGGCGCGTGGCTCGACAATGCCTCGCACGACGACCTGCCGACGGCTTTCTTTGCCGAGAACGACGTGCTCGCCGTGGGTGCCATGCGCGCGTTCAACGAGCACGGCATTCGCGTGCCCGAGGATGTCTCGATCATCGGCTTTGACGACCTATCTCTGGGCGCCTTCTCCAACCCGCCGCTCACCACGGTGCATGTTCCCAAGCACGAGGTGGGTGAGATCGCGGTGCGCCGCCTGGTGGGCAACATCCGCAACCCCAAGAGCTACACCTGCAAGACCGCCGTGTCGACCTATTTTGTCGAGCGCCAGAGCGTGCGCGAAATCTAGGCGAAGGCGGCATCGTCTGCGGCGTGCCAAAGCACACTAGGGCAGTAAACATAGCGTCATTCAGAAGAGGATCCTTCGGGGTCCTCTTTTTGTTTCCCTTGTATGTTCAGTTCGTTTACATACCGTTTAGGCTGATTTCTCTACCGCCTACGGGTATTTCGCGCTAAACTTCTAAACAGAAGAGTAAAACATTTAGTAAACAGAACAAAACGAAACATGCGTCTGTTTACTGAACATGTGACTAGGGGAGGACGTACATGGATAAGATCAAGCTTGGCTTTGTGCCCACGCGCCGCAGTATCTTTAGCGCGCCGGACGCGATCAAGTATCGCGGCCTTACGGCTGATCGCCTGCGCGAGATCGGCGTCGAGATCGTGGATATCGACGACATCAACGACGAGGGCCTGCTGTTCGACGACAGCCATATCGCGCCTATCGTCGAGAAGTTCCGCGCCGAGGGCGTCGACGGCATCATGCTCTGCCACGCCAACTTTGGTACCGAGTATGTCTGCGCCCGCCTTGCCCGCGAGCTCGGCTTGCCCGTGCTGCTGTGGGGCCCGCGCGACGAGCGCCCCGAGCCCGACGGCACCCGTCTGCGCGACAGCCAGTGCGGTCTGTTCGCGACCGGCAAGGTCCTGCGCCGCTTTCAGGTTCCCTTCACCTACATGACCAACTGCCGCCTGACCGATCCCGAGTTCGAGCGTGGCGTTTGGGACTTCTTGGCCGTGTGCAACGTGGTCAAGACCTTCAAGCACACCCGCATCCTGCAGATGGCCACCCGCCCGTTCGACTTCTGGTCGACCATGTGCAACGAGGGCGAGCTGCTCGAGAAGTTCAACATCCAGCTTTCGCCCATCCCCATGACCGAGCTTGTCCAGGCCGTGCGCGACGCCCAGGCAGACGAGCAAGCCATGGCAGCTATGCTCGCCCACATTGCCGACAGCTTTGAGATCTGCATCCCCGAGGACAAGGTCCCCGCGGTCGCCGGTCTTGCCATCGCCATGAAGCGCCTGGTAAAGAAGTACGGCTGCAACGCCGGCGCCATTCAGTGCTGGAACGCTCTGCAGGACGAGTTGGGCATTATGCCCTGCGCCGCCAATGCCATCCTCAACGAGATGGGTATCCCCATCGTATGCGAGACCGACATCCATGGTGCCATCACCGCGCTGATGGTCGAGGCCGCCGACCTGGGCCGTCACCGCGGCATGTTCGCCGACTGGACCGTGCGCCATCCCGATAACGAGAACGGCGAGCTGTTGCAGCACTGCGGCCCCTGGCCCTGCAGCTGCGCGGCCGTCAAGCCCAAGCTCACCTACCCGCTGGCCTTCGATCACCCCGGCGCGCTGACGGCCGAGGCCAAGCACGGCGACCTCACCCTTGCCCGCTTTGACGGCGACAACGGCGAGTACTCGCTGCTGCTGGGCAACGCCCGCGGCATCGACGGCCCGGCCGGCATGGGCACCTACCTGTGGGTCGAGGTCGAAAACCTCAAGCGCCTCGAGGCCAAGATCGTTGAGGGTCCCTACATCCACCACTGCGTCGCCATTCACGCCAACGTGGTGCCGGTGCTCTACGAGGCGTGCAAGTACATCGGCATTGTCCCCGACCTGTACGACCCCATCGAAGAAGACGTCAAAGCTTACCTGCGAGGAGAGTAGAAATGGCAACTATCGAAGAGCTTGAATCCCTGCGTTGGGACCTTCGCCGCGATTGCGTCGATATCATCATGGCCGGCGCCGGCGGCCACATCGGCGGCGACATGTCGGTGATCGACGCCCTCATGACGCTCTACGCCAACCACCTCAACATTTCGCCCGAGACCGTCGACGATCCCAACCGCGATCGCTTCGTGCTCTCCAAGGGCCATGCCATGGAGGCCTACTACGCGGTACTCTGCCACGAGGGCTATCTGGACCTCGACGACGTCAAGGCCCGTTTCTCCAAGTTCGGCAGCCCCTACATCGGCCACCCCAACAACAAGCTCAAGGGCATCGAGATGAACTCCGGTTCGCTGGGCCATGGTCTGCCCGTGGCCGTCGGCATGGCGCTTGCCGGCAAGATGGACGGCCGCGACTACCGCGTCTACACCATCATGGGCGACGGCGAGCTTGCCGAGGGCTCGGTTTGGGAGGGCGCCATGAGCGGCGGCAACTACCAGCTCGATAACCTGTGCGCGCTCGTGGACCGCAACCGCCTGCAGATCAGCGGCAGCACCGAGGACGTCATGAAGCAGGACTCGCAGGAGGAGCGCTGGGCCGCCTTCGGTTGGAACGTGCTCTCCATTCCGGGCAACGACATTCAGGCCATCGACGCCGCGCTGACGCTGGCCGCCGAGACCAAGGGTAAGCCCACGGTCATCATCCTCAACACGGTGAAGGGCTATGGCTCGCCCGTTATGGAGGACAAGGCCGCCTGGCATCATCACCTGCCCAACGATGAGGAATATGCCCAGATCATCGCCGATTTCGCTGCCCATAAGGAGGCTATCAATGGCTAACAAGATCGCCAACCGCAAGGCTATCTGCGACGCGCTGCTCGAGGCCGCCGCAACCGATAAAGACATCGTCGTCCTGTGCTCCGACTCCCGCGGCTCCGCATCGCTCACGCCGTTCTTCGATCAGTATCCCCAGCAGTCTATTGAGGTCGGCATCGCCGAGCAGGACCTGGTGAGTATCGCCGCCGGTATGGCCTCGTGCGGCAAGAAGGCCTGGGCCGCCTCGCCGGCGTCCTTTGTGACCACGCGCTCGTATGAGCAGTGCAAGGTCGACGTTTCGTACTCCAACACCAACGTCAAGCTCATCGGCATCTCGGGTGGCGTGTCCTACGGCGCTCTTGGCATGAGCCATCACTCCGTGCAGGATATCGCCGCCATGAGCGCGATTCCCAACATGCGCGTGTATCTGCCGAGCGATCGCTTCCAGACCGCCGAGCTCGTGCGTGCCCTGGTCGCCGACAACAAGCCGGCCTACATCCGCGTGGGCCGCAACCCGGTGGAGGACGTGTACACTGAGGACGAGTGCCCGTTCCAGATGGATCGCGCCACCTGGGTGCGCCGCGGCACCGATGTGACGATCGTCGCTACCGGTGAGATGGTCCGCCACGCCGTGGACGCCGCCGATCTGCTGGCCGAGCAGGGCATCTCGGCGACGGTGCTCGATATGTACTGCGTCAAACCGCTCGATGCCGAGGCCGTGATCGAGGCCGCCGGTGCCACGCGCGCCGTCGTGACCGTCGAGGAGCACAGTCCCTTCGGCGGCCTGGGTTCCATGGTCGCGCAGGTCGTGGGTGAGCACTGCCCGCGTCCGGTCAAGTGCCTCTCCCTGCCCGATGCGCCGGTCATCACCGGCACGAGCCCCGAGGTCTTCGCGCACTACGGCCTGACGGGCGAGGGAATCGCCAAGACGGTCGCCGAGGTCCTTCCCGCAGAGTAATTGGTGCATCGGGGACAGGTTTGCACCAATCCTTTTAGGTTGAATTCTGAGCAGGCCGGCTGCGCTCTCATGAGCCGGTCGGCCACTCGCTCCTTGTCCGTCGGGTTTTAGTTTTGAATCGACGGGGGAGACAGGAGAGTACATGAGCAAATACATCATCGGAATCGATCAGTCCACACAGGGTACTAAGGCGCTGCTGGTGGACGAGGGCGGCCATCTGATCCATCGCGCCGACCGCTCACATCGCCAGATTGTCAACGAGGCCGGCTGGGTGAGCCACGACCCGGCCGAGATCGCCGCCAACGTGCTGGCTGTGGCACGCACCGTGGTGGAGGAGACCGGGGTCGATCCGGCAGACATCGCCGGCGTTGGCATTTCCAACCAGCGCGAGACCACCGTTGCCTGGAGCCGCACGACGGGCGAGCCGCTGTGCGATGCCGTGGTGTGGCAGTGCGCCCGCGCCCGCGAGCTGTGCGACGAGCTGGCTGCGCGCGAAGGCGTGGCCGAGCTGGTGCGTGACACGACGGGTCTGGTGCTCTCGCCCTACTATCCGGCGGGCAAGATGGCCTGGATCCTCGCGAACGTTCCCGCGGCTGCCGAGGCCGCGGCGGCGGGCGAGCTGTGCCTGGGCACCATCGATGCCTGGGTGGTCTGGACGCTCACGGGCGGCGCGGAGTTCCGCTGCGACTGGTCCAATGCCAGCCGCACGCAGCTTTTTGACCTGCGCCGTGGCTGCTGGAGCGAGCCGGTGTGCGAGGCCTTTGGTGTCAATCCGGCGTGCCTGCCGCAGGTGACCGATTCCGATGGCCTGTTCGGTACAACGGACCTGGGCGGCTTTTTGCCGGCGCCCGTGCCCATCCACGGCGTGCTCGGCGACAGCCATGCCGCCTTGTTTGCCCAGGGCTGCCATAGCCGCGGCATGGCCAAGGCGACCTATGGCACCGGCAGCTCGGTCATGATGAACGTCGGCGACGAGTTTGTCGCCAGCTCGCACGGGCTTTCGAGCTCGCTTGCGTGGCGTATGGACGGTGTGACCGAGTATGTTCTCGAGGGCAACGTGAGCTACGCCGGCGCCGTCAAGACGTGGCTGCGCGACGACCTGGAGCTCATCAACAATCCCGAGGAAGTCACCGACCTGTGCTACGCCGCCAATCCGGCGAGCCGCGTCTACTTTGTGCCGGCGTTCACTGGCCTGGGCGCGCCGCACTGGGCGAGCGATGCCGAGGGCTGCGTCTTTGGCATGACGCGCACCACGGGCCGTGCGGAGTTCGTAAAGGCCGCCGACGAGTCGATCGCCTATCAGATCTTCGACGTGATCGATGCGATGGTCGAGGATTCGGGCGCGGCACTGGCCGAGCTTCGTGTTGACGGCGGTCCCACGCGCGACGCGTACCTGATGCAGTTTGAGAGCGACCTGGTCGGCTCGCCCATCCGCATTGCGAGCAACGACGAGATGAGCGGTCTGGGTGCGGCTTGGGCCTGCGGCATTGCGCTGGGCATGTACACGCGCGATGTCGTTGACGTCTACGGCGCCCGCGGCATCGTGGAGCCTGCCATGCCTGCCGACGAGCGAGCCAAAAAGATCGCCGGCTGGCGTCACGCCGTCGACGCGACCATCGCCTACACTGCCTAGGCGGCTGCGCGGCGCCCGCAGGCTATTCCCGGGTAGCTCATTTGGGACGGGGCTTTTTTGACTGGTATGATTGGTGCGATCATTCGAACCAGCTAAAAGAGCCCCGTCCTAAATTGACTACCGAGAGGAACTGCCATGGAGCGTATCGCGAGTTTTTCCGTTGACCATCTGCTGCTCGAGCCCGGCGTGTATGTGAGCCGCATCGACCGCGATCCGGCGACCGGCGCCGCCGTCACCACCTTTGATCTGCGCCTGACCACGCCCAACAAGGAGCCGGTCATGAACACGGCCGAGTGCCACACCATCGAGCACCTGGGCGCGACGTTCCTTCGCAACCATGCCGAGTGGTCGAGCCGCATTGTCTACTTTGGTCCCATGGGCTGCCGCACGGGCTTTTACCTTGTCGTGTTTGGCGAGGTGACGAGCGAGGAGATCCTGCCGCTCGTGCGTGAGCTGTTCGAGTTTGTCGCCGGATTTGAGGGCGATGTCCCCGGTGCCGCTCCCGAGGAGTGCGGTAACTATCTGGACCAGAACCTCCCCATGGCAAACTGGCTCGCGCGTCGCTATCTCGACCGCGACCTGGCCGATATCGATGAGAAGCACCTGCATTATCAGCAGGCGTAAGGGCTTTATCGCCCAAAGCGCGCGCATTGGGCGCCTTCGCTTATGCGGGGGCGCCTTTTTGTTGAGTGGTCGGGACGAGCGTTCAAAATCGCTCATGTTTGTTCTAGAATGTTCATATAGTCACATTTACGAACAGGAGCGAACATGCACATCTATTCTGTCAACGATCCCGAGTTCAAATCCTATGGCAACGTTTGGGATGACGTTCCGTCCGAGCTCACGTTGCTCGTGCTCGAGGCGCTCTCTGCCACGCCCATCCCCGAAGGCAGCAAGTACGTAGCAAGCGCGCCGGAGCTCGAGAGCGTCAAGGGTGCCGATAAACTGGGCTTTCTCATGTTTGGCGGCCGCTCCTTCCAGCTCGGCTGGTGCAACGGGCACAACACACGCCTCAACTGCCTGGAGTATCACCGCGCCAGCGAGTTTAACCTGGGCGCCCGCGACTTTATCCTGCTCGTGGCGCATCGCTGGGAGATTGAGGGCGGCAAGCTCGACACCGCGTGCGTCAAGGCGTTCCGCGTGCCGGCGGGTACGGTCGTCGAAGTCTTCAACACCACGCTCCACTACACGCCCTGCATGGTCGACGACGGCGGCTTCCAGGTGATGGTGGCGCTGCCGGCGGGCACCAATGGCCCGCGCCCCGAGGCCGCAGCCGACATGCCTGCCGCCGGTGACAGCTACTGCTACTGGAAGGCCGACAAGTGGGTTCTCTGCCACGCAGATAGTCCCAAGGCTGCCGAGGGCGGCTACGTGGGCCTCGTCGGCAAGAACCTCGACATCGCCTGTGACTAGCATCTTCCGTCTCGATTTGTAACATCTAGCGGGCTAAATCGTCTCTACCTGTTACAGATTTAGACAAACTGCGGGGGGCTGCCCGAAAATCTCGATCTGTAACACCAAGCCCGGTTTTGGCTGCCTACCTGTTACAGATCGAGACAAACCGTCCCCAAACCACCACAAAGGTGCCTGTCCCCTTTGTGGTGGTTTGGGGCGGCGGTATCAGAAAGTGTCAGGCAGGGGCGGCTGCCGGGCCGCCGTGTGCGAAAAGAAGTGTCGGCCTGCGCCGTTGCCGTTGAGCGACGCGTTGTTTGCAGGGATACTGAGCCTATGACAACAGCGTGCGAAAGGATTGATGCATGGCTTTCCGTAAAGACTTCCTGTGGGGCGGCGCGACGGCTGCCAACCAGTGCGAGGGCGCTTACGACGTGGATGGCCGCGGCCTAGCCAACGTGGATGTGGCACCGCACGGCCCCGAGCGCTATGCGGTGGTCTCCGGCCAGCGCAAGATGCTCGACTTCGAGGACGGCTATTACTACCCCGCGCAGACTGGCATCGATTTCTATCACCATTACAAGGAGGACATCGCCCTCTTTGCCGAGATGGGCTTTAAGACCTTCCGCATGAGCCTGGCGTGGACCCGCATCTTCCCCAACGGTGACGAGACTGAGCCCAACGAGGCCGGCTTGGCCTTCTACGAGGACGTGTTCCGCGAGTGTCAGGCGCACGGCATTGAGCCGCTCGTGACCATCACGCACTTCGACTGCCCGATTCACCTCATCAAGGAGTACGGCGGCTGGCGCAACCGCAAGCTCATCGACTTCTACAAGAACCTCGCGACCACGATCTTCACCCGCTACAAGGGTCTGGTGAAGTACTGGCTTACCTTCAACGAGATCAATATGATCTTGCACCTGCCGTTTATGGGTGCCGGTCTGGTCTTTGAGGAGGGCGAGAACAAGGAGGCCGTCGAGTACCTGGCCGCCCACAACGAGCTCGTCGCCAGCGCTTGGGCAACCAAGATCGCTCACGAGATCGACCCTGAGGTCAAGATCGGTTGCATGCTTGCCGCAGGTAGCTACTACCCCTACAGCTGCCGTCCGGGCGATGTGCGCCAAGCGCAGATTGACAACCAGAGCAACTATTTCTTCGTCGACGTTCAGAGCCGCGGCTACTACCCGGCCTATGCCGTCAAGAAGCTCGAGCGTTTGGGCATCGATGTGGGCATGACGGATGAGGACCGCGAGATCCTGGCCGCCAACACCGTCGACTTCATCAGCTTTAGCTATTACAGCACCCGTTGCTCCGCCGGTGCCGATAACCCCGATGTCGAGCGCACCCAGGGCAACGCCTTCGCCGGCGCCAAGAACCCCTACCTGCAGGAGAGCCAGTGGGGCTGGGCCATCGATCCGCTGGGCTTCCGCATCACCCTCAACGACCTGTACGACCGTTATCAGAAGCCGCTGTTTGTGGTCGAGAACGGCCTGGGCGCCAAGGATGTTGTCGAGGAGGATGGCTCCATCAACGACGACTACCGTATCGACTACCTGCGCCAGCATATCGCCGCGATGCGCGATGCGGTGACCGAGGACGGCGTTGACCTGCTGGGCTACACCACCTGGGGCCCAATCGACCTGGTGTCTGCCGGCACGGGCGAGATGTCCAAGCGCTACGGCTTTATCTATGTCGACCGCGATGATGCGGGCAACGGCACCCTCAAGCGTTCCAAAAAGAAGAGCTTCGACTGGTACAAACACGTCATCGAGACGAACGGCGAGGACCTGGCCTAAGGCTTCCCAACAACCATAGCCTCCTAACCAAAACGCCCGGCGAGCAGTTAATGCCCGCCGGGCGTTTTGTTAAAAGAAGTGAAAGCACTCATTGGGGACGTACTTAAATGAGCGCCCGCAGAATGAGAGTGGATAATCTCCCGTTTTTAGCCTGTTTGTGGGCTCAAAGTGGGAGATTATCCACTCTCGCCATTTGGGCGTCCAAAAATCCTCGCTCGTTTTGTCTTAGTCATTGGGGACGTTCTTAAACGACTAGTCGCTGGCGACGTCCCTCGCCGTCGGCGGATTTTGGGACATGTGGCCCGCTTTTTGGGCCCGCCTGTCGGTACACTAAAAGCACTATGGGTACCTGCGAGCGACATATCGGCCACGCGGCCGCCCGATCCGCACCCGTGGCGGATCCCAGGGGCGGCAGGCTCTTCGCCATGCCGCGATTCCTTGTTGGCATATCGCATGGCGTGTATCGCCACCGCGTCTTTGTTATCGCCGGCGCCATTACCGCGCTGTTCCTTATGCTTTTGGCAGTCTTGCCGGCACTGTTCGTCTCCGACCCCAAGCTTTCCAACACCGTGCCCGCCTATAGCGAGGTGTCCGAAGAGGTCGTGGATGCGCTCGTCCACTCGAGCTCTCTCCCGCTGCTTGTCGCCGCAATTGCATTTTCAATCTGGGGTGTGTTGGCGTACCTACGCTGCTTGGACTACGTCTTGCGCCGCCGCCTTGTTGCCATCGCCGCCATTTGTGCCCTGTGGATGATCGAGGTCATCCTCAAATATAAGTCGTTCACGCCGTTCTATGCCACCGTGCTGTGGTACCTGTACTACGTGCCCATGACGCTCATTCCGCTGGTCTACCAGCTGTGCGGTCTGCGCCTCGCGGGTTTGGAACAGCATCGTATGGGGCGTCGGTACCGCACCGTTTTGTGGGTCATGGCTGTCCTGCTTATCGGCTTTGTGCTTACTAACGATGTTCATCAGCAGGTCTTCCATTTCGATCGATCGAGTGGAACCTGGAGCAACGATTACACATATGGTTGGGGCTACGGTACCGTTCTGGTATGGACAGCCTTTAACTTCGTTGCCTTTTTTATCTTGGTAGGACGGTCCTCGTCTTTTCGTATTCAGCGTTTCTCGGGCACGGCCGCGCTTGTCCTATTGGGCGGCGCGTTCTTTGCCATTTCATATGCGCTGCGTGTGCCCTGGGCATGGAGGCTTAATTTTTCACTTGTCTACTGCGTCCTGTGCGTGGTGGCGATGGAAATCTGTCTCGATTGCGGTGTCATCCCGTCGTACCACGATATCGCCGGTATTTTCGGCACCTTGCCGCTTGACCTCAAAGTTCTAACGCGTGACCTGCAGGAAGTCTATGTCACGCCGGTGTCAAAGCCAATGCCGGTAGGCGTGCGTGAGGAGTTGCGGGTCCAAGAGCACGGGCACGCTCACGCCTTTGCCGTGGCGTCCGATCCCGATGTAATGTATCGCGCCTTTCCGCTGCTGGGTGGATCGGCTCTCCTTGCCCAGGACGTCTCGGAGCTCAACGAACTCAATCGCGAACTGGCGCATCGTCGCATGGAGCTGCAACGCCAAAATGAGCTGCTTGCCGCCGACTACGACCTTAAGACACATTTGGCAGACCAAGAGGCCGAGACCTTACTGGTCCAAGACGTGGACCAAGCGCTTGCCCGTGCGCTCGAAGGGATGTACGACCTGCTGAGCTCGCTGCCGCCGTTGACCGATGAGGCATCTTCGCACGAGCGTTACCGCATGCTGCAGCGCGCCAAGATGCTCGTCGCCTATTGCAAACGCAAGGGGTCGCTCACGTTGGCACAGCACGGGGAGAGCGGTTTTGACCGCGACCGCATTCAGCTCATCGCCAACGAGCTTGCAAGTGACCTACGCACCATCGATGTCGATTGCGCCTCGATTATCGCCATACGGCGCCCGATGCACGCCAGTACGGTAAGCGCCCTGTACGACTGCGTGTATGACTTTGCGTTTTTTGCCTACACCACCGACCATCCGGCGCTTATGTATCACTTGGGCGACCATGACCGGTGCAGTGTCGAGCTGCGCGCCACGCTTTTTTCCAACGATGATGAAGATCTTTCGCAGACGCCCGCTGCGCAAGAGCTCGAAAGCGCTCTGCAAGGGCGCAACGTGGCATACCGCCTTGAGGGCGAGCCCGGCCAGCTGCGCATGATCGTCTTGATGCCGAGGGCGGGTGAGTGACGATGCAGATTTCGTTCATCCTTCCCCAAATCGTTGCGCTCGATGTTGTCTTTGCCCTGGCTGCGTGTCTGCAGATGATCCACGTCCCGCTCATCGCATCACGCCGCTCGTCCTATAACCGTAAGGTGATTTGCGCCTACGAGACGAGCCTGGTGCTTCACCTGATGATTTCGGCGCTCATCTTATTCGCGTCGTCTGGCTCGTATCTGGTGGCGTCGCTTGACGTTTGCGCCAGGGCAATGGGCGGAGTGCTGTGGCTCAATGCCGCGATCTTTGCCTATGGCGTGGTCCTTATGGTGCGCTATCGTCGCCCTGTCATGCTGGCCGAGCTGCTGCTTGTTGGCGCCGTGACACCGCCGGTGGTTTTTGCCATGGGCTCGGTGTGGGCCGTTGTCCTTATCGCAGAGGGAGCGTTCTTCCTGTTCCGTTCCGTCGCGGCGCTCTTGATGGACGTCCGTAACCGCCAAGAGGATATCACCGCGTTCTCGACGATTGAAACCATCAACGTGATTCCCGTGGGCATCCTGTATCTGGACTCGAGGGGCCGTCCACTGCTCATGAACCGCTGCATGCGCAAAAACCTGGCGGAGCTTCATATGCCCACCGACCTAGGCGATATGAGCGGTACATGGAACGACCTGCGCAAGCTCAGCATGCAAATGCCCGAAGGCGGTAAGAACCGCGTGCGGATCAACCTGGACCGCTTTGGTGAGGCGCGTGCGGTGGTCGAGGTTTCTCCCGCCGAGATTCGCCTGTTTGTGTGCGATGACGTTATGGTCTCGGGCCGTTCGTTCGAGCGCATAATCGGTCTGGACGTGACAGAGTATGCGCATGCGCATGACCGCCTGGCGCAGGCCAATCACCTGCTTGAGCTTGCGGGCCAAGAGCTCCAGGCCCAGATCGAAGAAGTCAAAAAAGTTGCCGACAATGCGGCCTATCTGCGCATGCGCACCCGCGTTCACGATGTGATCGGCCAGCGCCTATCAATCCTTCATCGCTATTTGGAGGAGGGGCGCTTGGACGACGAGTCGCTCGAGCAGATCGACCCGCTGCTGCGCTCAATCGCTGCCGATCTGCGCAGCGGGGGCGACACCGAACCGGCAGAGCAACTGGGCGATATCGTCCATGCTTTTGGCCTGGTGAGCGTGCAGATCGATGTTGAGGGTGCGCTGCCTGAGGAC
>DYAA01000040.1 GCA_019419405.1 Collinsella sp.
GGAGCACGAATGGGGCAAGAGGAGGTACCTGGACATGTCGAAGCTGGAGGAGATGGACGAGCTGAGCAAGAAGGCGGAGGGCTAGAGCAAGGCGGGGCCGAGGCCGCCTCGATCAATTTGCGAAAGAATCTTGACGGTACCCATTGTGGCTTTACGGCGACACAAAGCGATGAGGCGGCAATCGTACCGATTAGCTCTTTGTCTCCAGCAAAGCTTCCTCCTAGGGTAACGGTGCTGGAGGCGACGGTGTTCGACAATGGCATGAATCTGATACCCGCTCAAACGAACGAATCGCTCGTGAAATTCCTCTCGGACGCCGACACCATGGCTAAGTTCGCGCCAGCCATCTATGACATCATCAAGAAGCTCGCCAATCGAGGAGACACGAAGTATGTCGCTGATTTTAGTGCGGCAGCTGAAGAGCTTATGAAGAGTGGGGAGCTGGTTTTTTCGGTCGAGAAGAAGACCGGTGACCTGCTGCCACAACTCAGGAGCGTGAAGACGGGCCAGATATACGAGAAGGCAAGGATTAAGGCCGAACAGTTTCCGCAAGATATGACGCAGTCAATCGTGGATGTGCAGATGCAAGTGATGATGGCGAACGTCATGGATGCCATCGAGGCCGTCGCCGCCAACGTTGAGGCGCTGCGCATCGAGAACCA
Organism: Collinsella sp.; assembly: GCA_019419405.1. Classification (GTDB taxonomy): domain Bacteria; phylum Actinomycetota; class Coriobacteriia; order Coriobacteriales; family Coriobacteriaceae; genus Collinsella. The sequence goes on from DYAA01000040.1 coordinate 663, forward strand.
GGCAGACCGTATCGCATTGGCCGAGAGCGCCTGGCAACAACTGCAGCAGGCCATGCTCATCGAAGATTCGCGGCTGCGCGAGATCAAGATAATGGACATCGCGTCATCGGCCACGCAGGCGCGCTGCACCCTGCAGGGCAACTTCCAGGCAGAACTCTCTCTGGCGATGGGCAAGCAGGGCAAGGCCAGGGACTGGGGCAAGGCAGCAAACACTGCCATGGTCGACCTCACGGTGATTGCTCTTATGGCCAAGACAGAGTATGCAGCTTATCGCGTCCTTGAGGAGCCAGCAGCTGCAGATGCCGCGCTCGAACAGTTCAAGCAATTCATCCTGGAAAACAAACTCGAGCAGAAGGACACCCTGCGCTTGCTCAACTCATACAGCAAGGGCAACAGAGGCGACATAGTGAGAGGCTTCGTTCAGTTATCGGGTTCCGTTGTTGGACTGCAGATTGGGGGCCGCGAGGAGCGCGCCGGCTTGATTGAGGGCGGCGTTCTCGAATCCCTGCGGAAAGTGGCGCAAGAACCTGATGAGGTGCATCTGGTGGTTGGAGAAGATGCCCCTGAAAATCAGGCAGAAGAAGGGCAGGGGTAGATATGGCTGCTAGATGCATCGTCTGCAAGAAGGAACTGCCAGAAGGCTCTAAGCTGCCCATTTGCGAATACCACAAGGGCGTAGCCGCCGAAAAGGCCAAGCTGGCAGGCGTCGGTATGGCAGCATTAGGCGTCGGCGCACTGGTAATGGCGAAAGACACGATAGGCCCAATCGTTAAAGACAAGGCTGTGCCAGTGGCGAAGAAAGCCGTGGGTACAATTCTTAAACACTAGGCCACTGTCAAATAACCAGCCACGCTTGCCGAGTCAATCCTCATGTACGCATAGCTCGTGTTTGAGCTGCTGTACACCGTGCCGCAGCCGCCCACGATCAGGGTGCAGTTGTAGAACGTGTACAGGCCACTCGCACCGCTCGGCAGCGCTCAGGTGGAGTCCACGTAGATCGTAACGAGGTTCCTGCAGCCAGCGAAGCAGTAGAACTAGTAGTCCATGCTCGCGATGTTCATCGCGATGTCCGAGAGGAACGTGCATGTCGTCGCGGCCCCAGCCCTCGGGGAACCGCACGTGCGACCAGTCGAACCCCTAGGCCGACTTGCGCACGGGGACCCTTGCCTGCCTGAGCAACCGCGCCCGCCTGGGCGCATGCGCAGCAGTCTGAGCTGCAGCGTCGGGTCGGCGCTGTCCATCGGGGCGTCGCCCCGCTCGCGGGGGGCAGGTCGCCACGACCTCGTCGGTCGAGGGGTCGACCGGCGTGGCGCCGAAGGCACCCAGTCCCACGGCGACCTCGCGGCCGGCGAGCGCGGGCCCGGCGTTGTACCGGTGGGCAGCGGCAGCAACGCGGCACAGTCGTCCTCGAGCAGCCCGGGCTGCGGGATGTCCAGGCGGCAGCGGCGCCCGTCGGATAACTCGAGCGGCTCGGCGAGCGGCTGCTCGTCGAGCCCGGCGACGTCGTGGAAGGACGGCACGGGCACGGTTCATTCGTCTGGCAGCGGTTAACAAGTAGCAGGAACCTCATCGCCCCCTACAGCCGTTGGCACACTGCGGCCACACGCTGCCCGTCAAACCCGAATCCCCAGCGCATGCGGCCAACGCCGGGTCGTGGCACTCGAATCTCGTCGATGCCGTTGCGCTCGATCTCGAGCAGTGCGTGCACCGCCAGCAGCTCCAGGCCCAGCGCGTCCACACCGGGGTCGTAAATCATGTTGATCGTTATCAGCGGGCGCTCGTCGAGCATGCCGATCGTGTCGGCCACATCGAACACATTACCCGTAGGGAATACCTGGATATCCCAGCGATCCGCGCCGCACGTTCGTCTCGAGGCAGGATTGGCATAGCCCGGCAAGCCAAAACAGAGCCCCTGCAAGAGCAGGTGATATGGCAACGGCGCATCTGGGTCAGTCGCACCGATTCCCGCATCTCCAAGTACACGGCCCAGCGCCCGCCTCACCGCATCCTCGTCCCCACGGCACAGCCCGTCGCGAAACGCGTCGATGTCTCGAACGTCCTCGGCAGCGCACTCAAACCACTCAATTATTACCAAGCGCAGCACATAGCGAAGCTCGTTATTGGGCAGCCGCAGAGCGCGGCGCAGATCACCGTTTACCGGCTCCTCGGTCATATCCGTCGTCAGAAAACCGGACAGGTACAGTGCCGTCCACGGGTCGTCGTCAGGCAAGGCATCTGACCCCGCGGCGTCCAAACGAAGCGGAACCTCAACGCATCCATGGGCTTCGAGCAAATCGAACAAGGCCGAAAGGCGGTCGAGATTCCACCCGGCAACTACCTCACTCAGGCAATCGGCATACCCATACAGGTCGGCACGCATGGGCGGCGTGCAGCCACGGTCCAAAAAGCCGATCACACGCGCCGGACTCGAGCAATATGCCCCGCCAAACCGGTATCCCTCGAGCCATTCACGCGCATCATCCAAGCATTCCTCGCATCCAGCATGGCTCAACAGAGCCCGAACCTCGGCATCTGAAAAGCCAAACCACCGGTCACACCATGTCGAGAGCGGCGTCGCCAGGCGATACGAGCAACTGCGCGCAGATAGCGCTGCCTCGGCAGGGCCGGGACACTCCCCCATCATGCACGCCAGTCGCAACGAATCGCCCGCAGCGGCAATGGCATCGAACAGCACGCGACCGAGTCGCTCCGTCAAACCGGCGCCGCGATTGTCCGTCGCGCCCACATAGCCCAACCACGCCACGTCGTACCCGTCAACAAGCAATACAACCTGTTCATCGCAGGCCATCTCCAGCAACTCAATAAGCACACCGAGCACCAAGCCAATCTCGTCCTCGCTTGCCACGCCACGCGCAACGCGCTCGATGTGGCGCAGCTTGCCTCGAGGCAAATCAGGAGCTTCCAGATATGCCAACAGCCGAGCGCACTCGCCCATAAACGCATCACGCACCACACCGGTAACAGTGGCGCCACGCCTCGCAGCGCCAGAAAAATCCAGCGATATCACCGGATAGCACGCGCACTCATCCCGATAGCGCCCACCGCCCGCATCCCAAATCTGAGCATCGGCAAACAAACTCCGACCAGCACGATCGACCGCAGGACCGACCGCGGGACGCTCCAGAAAAGCCCTGAGCATCGACAGATTCATGCTCTTGCCAAAACCCTTGGGCCGGCAGCACACCACGACGGACGCGTCGCAATCTAGCACATCGGCAATAAACATGGTCTTGTCGACCAGAACACATCGGTTTATGGCCTCTGCAAAATCATGCACGTCGACCGGTAGCCGCCCATCATCCAAACGATTGAGCAACTGTACACCAACGTTGGTGCCCGCACCATAAATCGCCTGTTCAGACACCGTAGCTTCTCCCTTAAACGCAACACGATGCCCATTGTACCGAGCAGCCATAGCATCAACGTTATCTCCGCGCAAACGTTTCGGGCAACGGTAGCAACAGATACCCCAAAGGAACGCAATAAATCGTTGCACAACAAAAATGGGGCCCGATGCAAACGCACCGAGCCCCATCCAAAACTCTTATAAAAACGACTCAAAAGGCTACTCTTCGGAGCCATCCTCGCCGGTAGCCTTGTTCTGCTGGTCGAGCTTATGCTTGCCGCTCACGATAGACGTGGCACCCAGTGTGGCCAAGCTCGCGCTGGCAAGGCTTGCCATAACGATGAGGTCGCCCGTCTTGGGCATGTTGCCACCCGAAGACTTGGACGTCGTGGTCGTGGTGGTAGTCGTCGAGGTCGTAACGACGTTCTTCTCGTCGTCCTCCTTAGGATCAGCTTTGGCCCGCTTAGCGTCACCGTCCTTATGCTCAGCTTTTGCCTGCTTAGCGCCATCATCAGTCGAAGCCTCGCCGACCGTCTCGGATTTAGAAGCCTCGCCAGAAACATTCTCATCAGAGGGCGAGCCGCTCGTAATACCGGCTGTCAGAGAGCCCAGCACGGATCCAAGCTGCTCACCAACGGAGGGCTTGTTCTCGGTGGAAGAACTGCCCGCATCGGAACCCTTGCTCGAACCACCCTCAGAAGCATCGGAGCCAGAACCGTTAGAGGAGCCATCATCGGCAGAGGAGCCACCGGAGCCGTTGGAAGTTCCCGCATCGGTGGAGCCAGAAGTATCGCCGGCCGCAGCGCCACCAGACGTTGCTCCACCGTTACCGGCATCATCGCTGCCCGTACCGGTCGAGGGCGTATCCGTATCGCCGCTATCGCCCGCATCGCCATCGGCATCAGGCGTTGGTGCAGCGGGGGCGGCCGGCGCCATGCTCGGGCCGGGCGCCGGCGTGGGTTCAGGCTCCACAGGCGTTGCCGCGGCAGCCTCGTCCTCGGCGATATAGACCAAGCAGTCCTTGAGCTCGTTGCGATAGCGGTTCTTCCAGCCCTCGTGGTACTGGGGCTGGCTCGAGTACTTCTTCGCAACGTTATTGACCACGCTATCAGACAGCGCCGTCACAAACTCGCGGTCGGTCATGCTGCTGGAAAGATTCGCCCAACGGAAAAAGTCCTGGCAGCCACCGGTGCCGCACATGTTGGTGATGCTCCACACCATGCCCTTGACGCAATCGGCGCGCCCGGAAATGTCAATGCCCAAAGCGTTCTTAAGCCACGACTCCGTCACCGCATAGTACGAGTTGTACGCGTATGCATCCTGCAGAGCAGAGAACTCAGCCGGATCGGTGTTATACGCACCCAGGAAGGCCTCTTGCGCAATGCGGCCCAGCTCGGTGAGCTGTCCGTTCGCATACATGGGGTTGTTCGCGTTAGAAATCTCACCGCCGCGATCGATCGCGTCCTTGAGCATGCTGTACTTAGCAGAATCGTAGTTGTAGACCTGCCTCATAAACGGAATGAGCGACCACCGGCGGTCAAACTGGTAATAGCCCAGCGCGTTATAGCCATCGCCATACGAAAAGCCCTGGTTATAATTACCGTGGCTCTCATATTTGGTGAAGTACTTCATCTCGTCGGTCACGTTGACAAACGAAACGCCCTGGACCGACCTCAGCACGCCCGAGAAGGACTGCTGGGTGTAAAGGCCCTTATCGATATCGGTGGCATCCGAGGCGACGCCCGGCGTGGGCTCCTCGGCCATAGCGGTCGCGGGCGCGGCAACGGCGCCAAACGAAAGCGCCAGCGTCAGACCGGCGACAATAGCAGAATGCTTGGGCTGCATACGTTCTCCCTGCATGAGTGTAGATAAAGTGCGGTTTGCAAAGATGGATTTAGTATTGCAGCTCGCCCGTTGTTGCACAACAATCCATCGGTAAACGGCAACAACCCTCCGCGGAATCTTAAGGAATTAAACAAACTGGTCGTCGGGCGCCAACAGAAGCTCGCCGTAACGCTCCATCAGCCCGTCCCTCAACTGGCAGAAAGCAGGGATATAGACGCTCAAGATGCGCTGAATCAAATCTTGAGCGAGCTTGTTGTCATAGATATGGACGTTCGTGTTACGGTCTCTGAGCATATCTAGCCAGGCTGCCTCATCAATGAAGTCAAAGAATCGGTAGGCCTCCTTTAAGATGGCACGAGGAGACCCCGATGCAGCAAGCGTGGCACCCTCATACTCGAGTAGACGCTTAAGGAGCTTCCAGGTCAGTTCAAATTGAAGATTGAACTTATTAATCAATCCGCTCTGAACAAAATCATTGTTAAGATCCTGATTGGGCGCATCCTCAAGATTCGCCAAGGCGCTGGCAAAGTTCTCATATTTTTTCATACAGAATCACACCATCCCTGTCAATTTCATCGAGCAATTGCTGCGATAAGGGCTCATCGAGATTGACGACGCCTACATCCAAAAGAGTATCAAGACGCTCCTCGATTAAATATGAGAAACGGCCAAAATCCCGGCAACCTGCTACGGCGATGTCAATATCGCTCTTAGGCAAGTTGTCGCCTCGAGCGCGAGACCCAAACAGTACGACCTTCTCGGCGTCACATTCCCGAGCAAAAACTTCGATTTGCTTGTACACCTTGTCGAGAGATGTCATTTGCAGCCCTGCAGCTTAATGTCGAAGTTGATTTCGGGGACGGCGGCTAGGTCTGCCAACGTCACGCCGTCGACGTACTTTTCGATCACGTCGTCCAAACCGCGCCAGAATTTGACGGTCGAGCAGAGATCGCTGCGGGCGCAGCTGTTGTCGATGCCATCGCACGCCACCGGAGCCGTGCTGCCCTCGACGGCGCGCAGGATGTCGCCAGCACGCACCTCGGCCGGTTCCTTGTCCATCATGTAGCCACCGCCTTTGCCGCGCACACTCTTAAGCAGGCCAGCCTTCATAAGCGGACGAACCAGCTGTTCCAAATACTTTTGCGAGATATGCTCGCGGTCGGCAACCTCGCGCAAGGCAATCTTGCCCTCGGCGTCGCCCAGCGCCGCGATATAGATCATCAGCCGGAGGGCATAGCGGCCCTTAGAAGAAATGAGCATACCTACCCTACCATCGTTACTGGGACAAAACCAGGCTTGTTTGTCCCAAATCCTATGCAAGCGGAGCAAACAAACCTGATTATTATGTCCCTCATCTAAAAAGTCGAGTGGATTAGTCGGGTTTTCCCTTGACTAACGCCGAACCCATAGTAACTTTATTCCGAGAAGATTCCTAGGGTTTAGTACACCTATGAGTACACCATATACAGAGAGGGACAGCATGAGCGCAAATCCGCTGCTTTCCATCGAAGGTCTGACCGCCTCCGTGGACGAGAAGACCATCCTCCACAACGTCAACCTCAACGTCGCCGCCGGCGAGACCCACGTTCTGATGGGACCCAACGGCGCCGGCAAGTCCACCCTCGGCCACCTGGTCATGGGCGACCCCGTTTACACGGTCAACGACGGCCGCATCGTCTTTGACGGCCAGGACATCACTGAACTCACCACCGACAAGCGCTCGCGCGCCGGCCTGTTCCTGAGCTTCCAGGCCCCGGTCGAGATTCCGGGCGTGCCGCTGTCGAGCTTTTTGCGCGCCAGCATCGCCGGCCGCCCCGGCCTGGAGATGAAGGGCAAGGAGTTCCGCCGTCGCGTCAAGGAGCTCGCGGCAGAGCTCAACATGGATACCGCCTACCTCAACCGCGAGCTGGGCGTGGGCTTCTCGGGCGGCGAGAAGAAGAAGGTCGAGATGCTCCAGCTCCTGTTGCTGCAGCCCAAGCTCGCCATCCTCGACGAGACCGACTCGGGCCTAGACGTCGACGCCCTGTCCACCGTCAGCCACGGCATGGACGCCTACCGCAAGAGCTGCGACGGCTCCATGCTCATCATCACACACAACACGCGCATCTTGGAGCACCTGGATGTCGACCGCGTCCACGTTATGGTCAAGGGCCACATCGTGCGCGAGGACGACGCCTCGCTCATCCCCTGGATCGACAAGAACGGTTTTGAGACCTTCGAGCGCGAGGCCGCCGAGCAGCGCGCCCAGGCCGAGGCCGCCGCTGCCGAGCAGCAGGCGTAAAGGGGCGACGCAATGACCAAGAACCGCACCGAGGTCGCGGACATCGACCGCAGCCTCTACGACTTCACCTATGGCGAGGAGGGATTCGAGCGCCTCGACGCCGGCATCACGCCCGACATCGTGCGCGAGATTAGCGCCAAAAAGGACGAGCCGCAGTGGATGCTCGACCTGCGCTTAAAGTCCCTCGAGATCTTCAACCGTTTTCCCGACCCGACGTGGGGCCCCTCCATCGAGGGCCTGGACATGGACAACATCGTCACCTACGTCAAGCCCAACACCGAACAAAAGCACGACTGGGAGTCGGTGCCCGACGACATCAAGAATACCTTTGAGCGCCTGGGCATCCCCGAGGCCGAGCGCAGCTACCTGGCGGGCGTCGGCGCGCAGTACGACTCCGAGCTCGTCTACCACAACATGCAGGACACCGCGTCCAAGATGGGCATCGTGTACTCCGGCATCGAGGAGGCCCTGCACGACCCGCAGTGGGAACCGCTCATCCACGAGAAGTTTATGACGCTCATCCCGCCCACCGACCACAAGTTTGCGGCCCTGCACGGCGCCGTATGGTCGGGCGGCTCGTTTGTCTACGTGCCCAAGGGCACCAAGCTCGACTTCCCGCTGCAGAGCTACTTCCGTCTTAACGCCAAGGGCGCCGGCCAGTTTGAGCACACGCTCATCATCGTCGAGGACGATGCCGACCTGCACTTTATCGAGGGTTGCTCCGCGCCCAAGTACAACGTGGCAAACCTCCACGCCGGCGCCGTCGAGCTCTTTGTGGGCAAGCGTGCGCACCTGCGCTACTCGACCATCGAGAACTGGTCCAAGAACATGTACAACCTCAACACCAAGCGTGCGCGCGTGGACGAGGACGGCGACATCGAGTGGATCAGCGGCTCCTTCGGCAGCCACGTGGGCTACCTCTACCCCATGAGCGTGCTCAATGGCCGCCGCGCCCGCTCGAGCTTTACCGGCATCACCTTTGCCGGCGCCGGGCAGAACCTCGACACCGGCTGCAAGGTCGTGCTCAACGCGCCCGAGACCTCGGCAACCGTCGAAACCAAGGGCATCTCCAAGAGCGGCGGCATCCAGACCTTCCGCAGCTCTATCGTGGCCACGCCCAAGGCTGAGGGCTCCAAGGCAACCGTGAGCTGCCAGTCGCTCATGCTCGACGACCAGAGCCGCTCCGACACCATCCCCGCCATGGACATCCGCGCCAAGAATGTCGACATCGGCCACGAGGCCACCATCGGACGTATCGGCGACGACAAGGTGTTCTACCTGATGAGCCGCGGTATCTCGGAGGAAGAGGCCCGTACCATGATCGTCAACGGCTTTGCCAACCCGGTCTCCAAGGAGCTGCCGTTGGAGTACGCCGTCGAGATGAACAACCTGATCAAGCTCGAGATGGAAGGAGCGATCGGATAATGAAACAGACCACCAACACCGCTGCTACCACCCTTGAGCAGGTTAATGCGATGCCGGCTGCCACTTGGGGTTGGCTCAAGATGAACCAGACCAAGCTCGAGCTCTCTGACGAGCTTGCCGCCGCTCCCACCGAGGCCGTTGAGGTCGAGGGCTTGGACGAGCAGTTTACCGGCGTGGCAGACGCGTTTGAAGCCGCCATGGACGCTATGGCCGAGCGTTTCCCCGAGCGCCGCGCCTCCGCCCCCGGCGATGCCGCCGACCGCGCCCGTATCACGCCCGAGACCGAGCTCGACGTGCCTGCGACCTCCGTCTACCAGGCCGGCGCCATCAAGCTCGAGGAGAAGCTCTCCCCTGCCGAGGCCTTCGAGACTGGCATGGGCGAGGCTGCCTACACCTACCTGGCCGACCACGCTACCAAGCGCATCGTCATCGATGTGCCCGCATACAAGCACGCCACGGTTACCGTGCGCGTGAGCGCTGTCGATGCCGCCGCGGCCATCGCCGCCATCGACGTCGTCGCCCGTCCCCAGTCGACGCTCGATCTACATATTGCCCTAGACTCCCCCGTTACCGGCGAGGGTGTCGTGGGCTCCGTGCTACGCGTGTGCGCCCACGAGTACGCCACCGTCAACGTGACCTGCACGCAGACGCTCGACGATAGCTGGATCGCGCTCGACGACACCGGCCTGTTCCTGGACGAGGGCGCGCGCGTCAACGTGCAGCACAGCGTCCTGGGTGCCGGCGCCAGTGCCACCGGCCTTGCCGGCGACCTGCTGGGCGATACCGCCAAGGTCACCATCGATACTGACTACCTGGGCGCCCGCGAGCAGGTGCGCGACTTTAACTACGAGCTGCGCCACCGCGGTCGCAAGACCGAGTGCGAGATCGACGCCAACGGCGTACTGACCGGCACGTCCAAGAAGGTCTACCGCGGCACCATCGACCTCGTGCACGGCTGCAAGGGTGCAACCGGCACCGAGCGCGAGACGGTGCTTTTGGCCAACAAGGGCGTCGACAACAAGACCGTCCCCGTCATCCTGTGCGACGAGGACGACGTCGCCGGCAACCACGGAGCCACCATCGGCCACGTCCGCGACGAGCAGCTGTTCTACCTCGCCTGCCGCGGCCTTGACCAAAACGCCGCCGAGGACCTGTTCGTCCGTGCCAAGCTGGAGGACGTCGCGCTTTCCGCCACCGACGAGCGCACCCGCGCCGCCGTCGTCCGCCTGGGCAACAACCTGATCGACAACTTTGAAGAGGAGCTCGCATGATCGACACCGAGCACGTTAAATGCGATACCTGTACCGCACCGGAGCCTATGGAGCTCGACGCCAGCGACGAGGCCTCGCGCGGCTGGCCCACCGTGGACATCGAGACCAACCCCTACAAGGGCCAGTTCCCGCTGTTCCAGCAGCACCCCGAGATCGCTTTCCTCGATAGCGCCGCCACCGCGCAGCGCCCTGCCCGTGTGCTCGACGCCGAACGCGACTTCTACCAGCGCATGAACGCCAACCCCATGCGCGGCCTGTACTCGCTGTCCGTCGAGGCCACCGACGCCATCGCGAAGGTCCGCCAGCAGATCGCTGACCTCATCGGCGCCTCACAGGCCAACGAGGTCGTCTTCACCCGCAACACGAGCGAGTCGCTCAACCTGGTCGCTAAGAGCTTTGCGCCCACAGTGCTCGAACCGGGCGACGAGGTCGTCATCACCATCATGGAGCACCACTCCAACCTGATTCCGTGGCAGCAGGTCTGCCGCGAGACCGGCGCCAAGCTCGTCTACCTCTACCCCACCAAGACCGGCCAGCTCACCACCGAGGAGGTTCTTGCCAAGGTGGGTCCCAAGACCAAGATCCTAGCCGTGGGACAGGTCTCCAACGTGCTGGGCGTCGAGAACCCGGTCAAGAACCTCGGCAAACTCGTGCACAAGCACGGCGGCTACCTGGTCGTCGACGGCGCGCAGTCGCTGCCGCACATGCCGGTCGATGTGGCCGACCTGGGCGCCGACTTCTTTGCCTTTAGTGCGCACAAGGCCATGGGCCCCATGGGCATCGGCGTGCTGTGGGGCAAGATGGACCTGCTCAACGCCATGCCGCCCATGCTTACCGGCGGCGAGATGATCGATTCGGTCACCGAGCAGAACGCTGTCTGGGCTCCCGTCCCCGAGAAGTTCGAGGCCGGCACGCAGGACGCCGCCGGCATCTTCGCCACGGGCGCCGCACTCGATTACCTGGTCAACACGGTGGGTTACGAGAACATCCAGGCCCGCGAGCAGGCACTCGTCCACTATCTGATGGGCGAACTCATGCAGCTCGACTTTGTCCAGATCATCGGCTCCATCTATTGGGACAACCACCACGGCGTCGTGAGCTTTAACGTCAAGGGCATCCACCCGCACGACGTAGCGAGCATCATGGACATGGACGGCGTCTGCATTCGCGCCGGCCACCACTGTGCGCAGCCGCTGCTCACCTGGCTGGGCGTCGAGAACCTTGCCTGCTGTCGCGCCAGCGTGGCCTTCTACAACGACAAGGCCGATATCGACAAGTTCATCGCCGGCCTGCATCACGTTTGGAGCACGTTCAATGGGTAATCTGTACACCTCCACCACGTTTATGGAGCACAACTCGCACCCCGACTACAAGTACGAGATGGACGCCCCCACGCACGAGCACGACGGCATCAACCCCAGCTGCGGAGACGAGCTCACCTTGCAGCTACGTGTCGAGAACAACGTGATCGAGGAGGCCTCCTTTACCGGCCACGGCTGCGCCATCAGCCAGGCAAGCGCCGACATCATGGCCGACCTCATCACCGGCGAGACCGTCGAGGAAGCTCGCCGCTTGGCAGAGCTCTTCCTCGCCATGATCCGCGGCGAGCAGCTCTCCGAGGAGGACTTGGAAGACCTGGACGAGGCCGCCCAGCTCCAGGACATCTCGCACATGCCCGCCCGCGTCAAATGCGCCGAGCTCGCCTGGCGCACCCTCGACGGCATGCTCACGGGACAAAATAATCAGTAGTATTTGTCCCAAATCTTAAGACTTTTGTTGGCCGAATCGCTTGACAAGAGTGGTTCGGCCATTTTCTATTCCGAGCCCTCAGCCTGAGCATTCACCCGAACATAAGCGCGCACGATACGAGAGACGGTACTCTTGCTGATTCCCGTATATCGTTCGATCTCGCGCACCGTGTAGCCGACATCGTGCAGGGCGAAAATGATTCCATCTCGCCGCGAGGGCGCTACGGTCTTGAGTTCGTTGAGCGGCACGCCCAGGCGCTTCGCCATCTTGTCGGCAAACGCACGCCGCTCCCACTCTGTCTCATCCATATCGTGAATCACCGGATCGGAACCATCGGGCATCGACAGAGAATAATCCAGAAACCCCTTGGCAGACTCAAAGAGCTCAAGCACACAAGAAGGGTCCGAAAATCCCCTCGTCGTATCGTTGTCATACGCTCTCAGATACTCGGCAAAGCTGCTCCAGGGATAACGCTCGATCAGGGCGATACCCGCCTCCTGCGGATTAGCGTGAACATAGCGAATGGCAGCCATTAGATAACGGTCGGTATCGAGCGAGCGCCGGTCAAAACGGTTCTGGAACAGATGACCCGTGCGCCCCGTGCGCTTATTGAACCGCCGCGCGTACGTCAAAAGCAGCCGGTGCATCGCCGCGCTCATCGCGTCCTCGTAATCTGCAAGCACCAGATGCACGTGATTGCCCATAAGGCACCAGGCGATAACCGTCACGCCCGCCTCGCGGCAGCACTCGCGCATCAGCTCCAAAAACTCCCACCGGTCTTCATCGCCCTCAAAGATGAGCTGCTTGCCCACACCGCGGGCACAGACATGGTAAAAGCCGGTAACCGTTCTCCAAACGCGCTGCATGGCGCTCCCTTCGCCGGGATCTGATTGCCATCCAATACAGCACGATTGAAGCGTGCCATCAAAACATTCACGCAAAACAATACACTCGCGCGGCCAAAGGCAGTAAACGGGCGGCGAACGGCACCGTTGCAACAGGTCAACCCCTGCAACGCTTACAAGAGCTGACCAAAAGCTTGCCCAAGACGAACCCCCTCTACGGAAATTCGCGACCACAGAACATATAGTTAAACCGTTTCAATTAAAACTTCCGGACTTCTCGCTACGAAAACTGAGCCGTTCGCCGAATATTCCGTGTATTTCGCGGTATTATAGGGGCTGCATGTCATGTCCCTTTCGAAGGGTCGCCCGGCAATCGCCAGCCACGACCCCCAGACGGGACGCCAACACGATAGAGAGGAGAGGCATGCAGTACTCACAGGAAGTGGAGAACATGTGCCCCGTTGCCAAGGGTGCATACCACGGCCCCGCACCCATCCCCGAGGAGGGCAAGTGGGTCCAGGCTAAGGAGATTTCCGACATCTCCGGTCTTACGCACGGTGTGGGTTGGTGCGCACCTCAGCAGGGCGCCTGCAAGCTCACGCTGAACGTCAAGGACGGCATCATCGAGGAGGCCCTCGTTGAGACCATCGGCTGCTCGGGCATGACCCACTCTGCTGCCATGGCTTCCGAGATCCTTCCCGGTAAGACCATCCTCGAGGCCCTCAACACCGACCTCGTCTGCGACGCCATCAACGTTGCTATGCGCGAGATCTTCCTGCAGATCGTTTACGGCCGCAGCCAGACCGCGTTCTCCGAGGGCGGCCTGCCCGTGGGCGCCTCCCTCGACGACCTCGGCAAGGGCCTTCGCTCTCAGGTCGGCACCATGTTCGGCACCAAGGCCAAGGGCGCTCGTTACCTTGAGCTCGCTCAGGGCTACGTCACCCGCATGGCTCTCAACGACAAGAACGAGATCATCGCATTCGAGTTCCTGAACCTCGGCAAGTTCACCGACGCCGTCAAGGCCGGCAAGACCCCCGAGGAGGCCATCGCTGGCGCTATGGGCCACTATGGTCAGTGGGAGAACGCTGCCAAGTACATCGACCCGCGCACCGACGAGGAGACTCACTCCGTCGCCAGCGTGTTCCCGGTTCACGAGTAGAAAGGGAGGGAAATAACTATGACTGTTACGTTCGAAGGTTACGAGCGCCGCGCTGACAAGATCAACAAGTGCCTCGCCGACAACGGCATCGCCTCCCTCGAGGAAGCTCTGCAGATCTGCACCGACAAGGGCTTCAACCCGCGTGAGATCGTCAACAACACCCAGTCCATCGCCTTCCAGAACGCCGAGTGGGCCTACACCCTCGGTTGCGCTCTCGCTGTCAAGCGTGGCGCCAAGACCGCTTCTGAGGCTGCCGCCATCATCGGCGAGGGCATCCAGGCCTTCACCGTTCCCGGCTCCGTCGCCGAGGACCGCAAGGTCGGTCTGGGCCACGGCAACCTGGGCGCTATGCTGCTCTCCGACGACACCGAGTGCTTCGCCTTCCTGGCTGGCCACGAGTCCTTCGCTGCCGCTGAGGGTGCTATCGGCCTGGCTCTGAACGCCAACAAGGCTCGCAAGAAGCCGCTGCGCGTCATCCTCAACGGTCTGGGCAAGGACGCTGCTCAGATCATCGCCCGCATCAACGGCTTCACCTACGTGAAGACCCAGTTCGACTACTACACGGGCGAGCTCAAGGTCGTCGAGACCATCCCCTACCCCGATGGTCCCCGCGCTGCCGTTAACTGCTACGGCTCCGACGACGTCCGCGAGGGCGTTGCCATCATGTGGCACGAGAACGTCGACATCTCGATCACCGGTAACTCCACCAACCCCACGCGCTTCCAGCACCCCGTCGCTGGCACCTACAAGAAGGAGCGCCTCGAGGCTGGCAAGAAGTACTTCTCCGTCGCTTCTGGTGGCGGCACTGGCCGTACCCTGCACCCGGACAACATGGCTGCCGGTCCCGCCTCCTACGGTATGACCGATACCATGGGCCGCATGCATT
>DYAA01000041.1 GCA_019419405.1 Collinsella sp.
TACGGTCTGGCCGTACATCACCGGCAAAAAGCGGTCGAGCTCGGGCGTGACGATGCGTGCATCCACCATCTCGAGCAGCGCTGCCAGTTTACTGTCATCCTGGCTGGCGCGGTAGAGCGCCACGTGCATGTTGTGGACGGCATCGTCGGTAAGCGCCAGCTCGCGGCACGGGAAGATCTCGATACTGTCCTCGTTGCCGATGGTTTGGCCCGTGGAGCTCACCATGCGGCGGATGCGGTCAATCTCGTCGCCAAAGAACTCGATGCGTACGGGCGCCTTTTCCTGTGCGGGGAACACCTCGACGGTGTCGCCGTGCACGAGGAACAGACCGGGCGCGTCGGCGGCGCCGGCATTGGTGTAGCCCATGCCCACCAGGCGCTGCGGCACCTCGTCAAAAGGAATCTCCTCGCCCACCGCAAAAGTGGTGGACTCCCAATAGCGACTCTCGACCGGCGGCACGCAGCGCAGCAGCGCACGGGCCGAGGCAACCATGATGCAGTTGTCCCCGCGCACGATGCGCCCCAGAGCCTCGCAGCGCTGCGCCACCACGGCGTCGTCGGGCGCCTGCTCGCGCCACGGATAGTCCTTGCGCTCGGGAAAACGGCACACATGCGCAAGGCCCACGTAGGCGGCAAGGCTGCGCGCGGCGCGATCGGCCGCGTCCTCGCCGCTCACAATGTAGACCGTCGGTCGCGGACGGCGCGCAAACTGGGCGGCCGCCATAAGCGTACGGCCCGACTGCGACACGGCCAGCGTCACGTCCTCGCCGGCATCGAGTCCGGCCTCGACGGTCTGCAAGGCCTCGGCAGTGTAGAGCTGCGCGGCTATACGGTGAATGAGCATGCTGTTCCTCCGGCATTGCAACGCCAAAAGCCCGCCGGGGCAAGCTCGGCGGGTATGCGGCGGATTTCATTGCCTGTCATGGTAGCGCATGAGATGGACACGCCAGCGCACGCCAAACAGCTACCCCAAAACGCGCATGCTGGGGCAAAGGTCTGCCAGCGGGCACTCGTAGCACTTAGGTTTACGGGCATCGCAGATCTCGCGACCAAATGTGATCCACTGGTGGTTGACCGACTCCCAATACTCGTGCGGCAAAATCTTGAGCAGATCTTGCTCGGTCTTGAGCGGCTCCTTGGCGTGCGTCTTGGGACTCAGCATCAGGCGGTGCGCGATGCGGTTGACGTGCGTATCGACCGCGATGCCCTCGACAATGCCAAACCCCACGTTGAGCACGATGTTCGCCGTCTTGCGGCCAACACCCGGCAGCTTGACGAGCTCCTTCATGTCGGCCGGCACCTCGCCGCCGTAATCGGCGACGATCATCTGCGCGGCCTCCACGGCATGCTTGGCCTTACTCTTATAAAAGCCGAGTGACTTAATGGTATCGGCCACATCGGCCACGCTCGCCCCCGCCATGGCCTCGGGCGTGGGCCACTGGGCAAACAGCTTCGGCGTCACCTTGTTGACCTGCGCGTCGGTCGTCTGCGCCGAGAGCAGCACCGCGATGAGCAGCCTAAAGGGATTCTCGTGGTCCAAAAAACACTCGACCGGGCCATAGCGACGGTTGAGGCGCTCGCACACCTCAACGGCGCGCTCGCGTTTGGCGGCATTGGTCTCGCGTGGCATAACGACTCCTCGGCTCAGCGGCAGAACAAATCTATGGGCACGATTGTCCCACGTATGGGGTCTTTACGCCTCCAAAAATGCGCCGGTCTGGCGGCCCCACAGGCTCGCATACTCGCCGCCTGCCTCGACAAGCTGCGCATGCGTACCGTCCTCGACAATCTCGCCGTCCGCCAGCACCACGATGCGATCGAGCGCCGCCACGGTGGACAGGCGATGCGCCACCACAATGGAGGTGCGACCGCGCATCAGGTTCTCGAGCGCCCCCTGCACCAGCGCCTCGGACTCGCTGTCGAGGGCAGACGTCGCCTCGTCGAGCACCAGGATCGGCGCGTCGGTCAGGATAGCGCGGGCGATGGCCACGCGCTGACGTTGGCCGCCCGAAAGCTTGACGCCGCGCTCGCCCACCATGGTGTCAAAGCCGTTGGGCAGGCGGTCGATAAACTCCAGGGCATTTGCCAGGCGCGCGGCCTCGCGGATCTGCTCGTCGGTGGCATCGGGGCGGCCGTAGGCGATATTCTCGCGAATGGAGCGATGGAACAGCAACGCCTCCTGCGGCACGTAGGCAACCTGGCGGCGCAGACTCTGCTGCGTACAGCGCGAGACGTCCTGGCCGTCCACGAGCACGCGGCCGCCCTGTACGTCGTCCAGGCGCAGCAACAACTTGGTGAGCGTCGTCTTGCCCGAGCCCGATTTGCCCACCAGGCCCACGCGCTGGCCCGCTGCCACATGGAGCGTCAGGTCGTCGAACACGCTCTCGCCCGCCGCGGCATCACGGTATGCAAAGCTCAGGTGCTCAAAATCAATCGCGCCCTCGGTCACTTTGAGCTCAGGGGCGTCCGGGTCGTCTGCCACCAAACGTGGCTCGTCCAGCACGCGCGTCATCTCGGCGGCATCACCCAGCGCGCGGTTGATACGCTGCATCATGGAGCTCACGTAGTTCAGACGCATGGTGAGGTTATACGTGTAGGTAAAGATCATGACGAGCGAGCCGGCCGAGATGCCAAACCACGCGTTGCCGCCCGCGACGAACACACTCACCACGGCCATGGTGATGACGATAAGGCCCGAGGTCGTAAAGTTGCGCTGCATCATGGCGTGCATCGAGACCGTCTCAGCGTCGCGCGCGGCACGATCGGCGGCGTCGAACAGATCGCGTTCAAAGTCCTCGCGTCCGCAGGTCTTGACGGCCAAGATGTTCGTGACCGCGTCGGAGAGCACGCCCGAGAGCTTGTTCTGCGCGGCGGACGTCGCGGCCGAAAGCGGCATGATGCGCTTGTACATAAGCCAGACAAACGCGATGTAGACGACCATGATGCACACCAGGATCACGGTAAATGTGGGCACCACCGGGGCGAGTGCGGCCACGGTGCAGATGACCGAGGTGATGGTGGGGATGAGCGAATACACCGTCACGTCCACCAGTCCCGTGTAGCCGCTCATAAAACGACTCGTCTGGCTCACGAGCGATCCGCCAAAGCGGCTGGTATGGAATGTCATGGATTGGTTGGAGAGCGTGTCGAAGCACAGACGCGCCAGGTGATAGTTGCCTGCGATCTCGAGCTTGTAGACGGTGTAGTCCTGTAGCTTGGAGAGGATCTGGCCCACCAGGTTAACGAGTACGAGCGCCAGGATATAGGGGCCGAAGACCTCAAACCCCTGGTCGCCCGCCACGGGACCGGCCTGGACGCGATCGACGATGAGGGCCATAACGTAGGTGTTGGCAAACGTGAGCAAAAAGATGTAGCCGGCCGACGAGAACACCGAGAGAAAGACGATCAGCGGCTGTGTGCGCGTGACGTCCCAAAAACGCTGGAGCGTGCGGCGCACGGTGGAACGTTTGAGCGGACTGGTGCTTCTCTGAGA
>DYAA01000042.1 GCA_019419405.1 Collinsella sp.
GCCCCTATATGTTGCAAAACACCCCCGAGCATATGTTCGAAAACACAATATGTTGTGTTTAGAGCAAAGGCGGGATGCCACCTGTAGCACCCCGCCTTTCAACCTCAACCTTCAAGTTGACCTTGAGGCGATTTTTACGTCCCTTTACATGCCGTTCACATCGCCCCCAAACTCCCCCACTCAAGGCACGTGCGGCCCACCACCGCGACGCCAAGTGGCGAAAAATGGGACGGGCCCCAGATTGCCCATGCGCGCGCAAAAGCACGCCGCGACAATCTGGGGCCCGTCCCCTTTAGTATTTATAAATATGCAGGTCAGCGAGGTGCTAGCGATGTGCTAGCGGATGCGCCGCCAGATAGACCTCGGTCAGTTGCGTTCGGTCGACATGCGTGTAGACCTGCGTGGTCGAAATATCGGCATGGCCCAAAATCTCCTGCAGCACACGCAGGTCGGCACCGCCCGCGAGCATGTGGGTGGCAAAGGAGTGGCGCAAGGTATGAGGATGGAGCCCCACCAGCCCCACCTGACGCCCATACCGCTCGCATATCGCATGCACGGCCTGGCGCGACAGACGGCGGCCGTTCTTATTTAAAAAGACCGCCGAGGTCTCGGTTCCGCGGGCATGGGCCGCCAAGCGAGAACGTCCCTCAGTTACATAGAGCGTCAGAGCTCGCGCCGCGCTTCCCACCAGTGGGGACAGACGTTCCTTTGAGCCCTTACCGCGAACGAGTACAAAGCCATCGTCAATATGGATATCGCCCACATCGAGCCCAACCAGCTCACTCACACGCAAACCGCATCCGTAGAGCACTTCCAAGATGGCATGGTCGCGCAGTCCCATCTCGCCCTCGGGAAAGTCTTGATCGAGCAGTGCCGAGACATCCTCCACCGATAGATACTCCGGCAAACGCTCAGCCTTTTTAGGCAGGCGCAACGCCGCCGTCGGGTTTTGGGCCACGGCCCCATCGCGCACCAAAAAGGCATGCAGGCCCTTCACGGCAGCAAGCGCACGCTCCACCGAGGCGTCGGAATAGCCTCCGTCGCGGCGATCGGCGACAAAGCCCTCCACGATCTGACGGGTCACCTCTTCAAAAGACACAATACCCGCCCGCTCCAGATAGGCGCAGTACGTCGTCAGGTCACGACGATAGGCCGCAATCGTGTTGCGCGCCAAGCCCCGCTCGACCGCGAGGTAATCGAGATACTCCCCCGCCGCCACGGCGAGCGACGAGGGAGTAGCTTCGGTATGTTCCTTATTCGCCGGCACCCTTAGTCCGTAGCGAGGTTCATGGGCGTCACCTGCAGACGGTCGACACCCTCGTGCTGGCCGATCGAAGCGCGCACGAACTCGCGGAACAGCGGCTGCGGGTTGGTCGGGCGGCTCTTGAACTCGGGATGAGCCTGGGTTGCCACATACCACGGATGCACGTCGCGCGGCAGCTCGACCATCTCAACCAGGCGCTCATCGGGCGACAGACCCGAGATAACCAAGCCGGCGTCCTCGA
Source organism: Collinsella sp. (assembly GCA_019419405.1). Classification (GTDB taxonomy): domain Bacteria; phylum Actinomycetota; class Coriobacteriia; order Coriobacteriales; family Coriobacteriaceae; genus Collinsella. Next base: position 1,506 of record DYAA01000042.1, read on the forward strand.
GCTGGTCACGGAAGGCGTTGTTGAACTCAAAGCGGTGACGGTGACGCTCGTAGACGAGCTCCTCGCCATATGCCTCGCGAGCGAGGGTATCGGCGGCGAGCTTGCACGGATAGGCGCCCAGGCGCATGGTGCCGCCCTTCTCGGTCACGTCCTCCTGCGAGCTCATCAGATCGATGACGCTATACGGACCGTCCGGATCAAACTCGGAGGAGCTGGCACCGGCAAGGCCAACGACATTGCGGGCGAACTCGCACACGGCGACCTGCATACCCAGGCAAATGCCCAGATACGGAATCTTGTGCTCACGGGCAAACTCGGCCGCGAGGATCTTGCCCTCCAGGGCGCGCTTGCCAAAGCCGCCGGGGACCAGGATGCCCGAGGCGTCGCCCAGAACCTCGGAGACATTCTGCTCGTCGAGGCTCTCGCCGTCGACCAGCTGGACGTCCACATGGCGATCGTAGAAGACGCCCGCATGGTGCAGGGCCTCGATAACCGACAGGTACGCATCGGGCAGCTGCGTGTACTTACCCACGACGGCGATCTTCACCTTGTCGGCGTGATGGTTGGCGTGATTCTGTTTGCGCAGGAACTCGTTCCACTCGCTCATGTCGCGCTCACGCGGGTCCAGACCCAGGCGCTCGCAAATGCGCAGGTCAAAGTCCTGCTCGGCAAGCAGCTGCGGAACATCGTAAATGCTCGCGCAGTCCTCGTTGGTAAAGACGCAATCGGTGTCGACGTCGCAGAAGCTTGCGATCTTTCCGCGGATAGCGTCATCGATATGGTGGTCGGAGCGCAGCACGATAATATCGGGCTGGATGCCAAAGCTGCGGAGCTCCTTGACGGAATGCTGCGTGGGCTTGGTCTTGACCTCGTGGGCGGCGGCGATATAGGGAACGAGCGACACGTGGATGTAGCAGACGTTCTCGGGGCCGGCCTCCTTGCGGTACTGACGGATGGCCTCGACAAACGGTTGGGACTCGATGTCGCCGATCGTGCCGCCCAGCTCGGTGATGACTACATCGGAGCCGGTCTGCTCCTCGATGCGGCGAAACTTGTCCTTAATGGCATTGGTGACGTGGGGAATCACCTGCACGGTACCGCCCAAAAAGTCGCCGCGACGCTCACGGGCGATTAGGCTTTTGTAGATGGCACCGGTCGTAAAGTTGGAATCGCGGGTCAGGTTCTCATCAATAAAGCGCTCGTAATGACCCAAGTCCAGGTCGGACTCGTAACCATCCTCGGTAACGAAGACCTCACCATGCTGGAACGGGCTCATGGTACCGGGGTCGACGTTCAGATACGGGTCGGCCTTCTGCATCGTTACTTTGTAGCCACGCGACTTGAGCAGACGGCCCAGCGAGGCCGCGGTGATACCCTTGCCCAGGGACGAAACCACGCCACCGGTTACGAACACATGCTTGGTCATATTGAGTTACCTGCGCTTCCCGTAGAAGTTGTCCATACACATCTTACGGGTCTTCATTGTAATACTCGCGCCGCGGACCGTTCGCAATTTTTCTCGCGTGCGGTTGCATTTCTCAATCTTGAAACAAAACGCCGCCCGGTTTCCCAGGCGGCGTCGCTATGGCAAGGGTTACATGCTGCTATCGATCAGCAACCTCGTCCTCAAGCATTTCTTGAACGAGCATGCCGGTGCGGACGCCCTCAAGATACCACTCGCCACGTTCGGTGAGGCAAATGCCATTTGCAAGCTGACCGCCGTCGTCGCTATAACGCGAGACGACATCGATCATGCCTTCGGAATCCAAGCGATCGATTGCGGCGCGGGCACGATACGGCGAAACCCCCACGCGCTCGGCAAGCGTTTTGCGCGAGAAACCATACGGCCCGCCATTGTCTTCGGTTTGCTGGTCGATCTCCATCAACACCAGCACCTCGACACGCTTCATATCGTTGACACTCGCACGACCCTTGCCCGCCATAGCAGCCTCCTCAAACCGAGCACGAGCATCTAACGCGCCGTGCGCGACCGACACACCTCACGATGGCAGGTAATATCCATCATGCGGCATCCCGCTAAGGATGAAACAGTTACGGTTATTGTATACCGCTCAAATTGTTTCTAGGCAGGTAAACGGCTATTTTTCGCCGAAATAGGCGCTTTATTGATCAAAAAGCCGTACCGGGCGCTAACCCGATACGGCCAAAATGCAATGCAATTACCGCGGTGCTTCAAACTTAGCGATGGAAGAAACCACGGCGCTCAAACTTGGGCTCGCAGCACACGTTGATACCCAGTTTGCGCAGTACCGTCTCGTCCGTCGGCGAGATAATCACGCTAAAGAAGGCATCGCAACCGCGCAACTGCTCCAGGCCCGAAAGGACGCGAGCGGCCGTCTCACTCGTGGCCGAGGTGATCGACAGCGCCATAAGTGTCTCGTCGGTGTGGAGGCGCGGGTTTTTGCTACCCAGGAAATGCGTCTTGAGCTTGCTGATGGGCTCGATCGCCTCATCGCTAATGACCTCGAGCTCAAGGTCGACGCCCGAGACATGCTTGAGGGCGTTCATAATGAGCGAACTTGCGGCGCCCAGGCGCGTGGAGGTCTTACCGGTCACCACGGAGCCATCGGGCATGACCATGGCACCCACGGGACCACCCGTCAGCTGCTCCCTGGTGAGGGCCGCCGAGCGTGCCGGTGAGTAGTTCTTATCGATGCCGGCTTTCTTCATAATAATCTTGAGACGGTCGACTTGCTCATCGCCCACGCCGGTACGGCGCACATTTTCAACCGCGGTAAAGTAGCGGCGAACGATCTCCATCTTGGAAGCGTCGCGGCAGGCATCGTCATCGGTGATGGCAAAGCCGACCATATTGACGCCCATGTCCGTGGGGCTCTGGTAGGGGCTCTTGCCCAGGAT
>DYAA01000043.1 GCA_019419405.1 Collinsella sp.
GCCCAGTATGCTATCGACTTTTTGGCCGAGCCCACGCAAGAGGAGCTCGACGGCCCCGCGATTACCGCGGTCGCCGAAACCAACCCCGATCTGGCCGCCAAGTTGCGCTCTGCCAAGGCGACGACCGCCGAGGCTCGCGACGCCATCCATGATGCCCGAACGGCTCGCCATGCCGCGATCAAGGGCATCCACGACGCACGCGCTGCCGCACGCCGCGAGGAGAAGCACGACGAGTAATCGATTCGCTGGCATCTCGCAGTCATAGCCACATCGCGATGTCAAAGCGGGGGCGGACGTTTCGACACGTCCGCCCCCGCTCATTTATCAAGCGCTATTTCTACCATTTCTACCCCGTCCCCAAATGGCAGACGGCATGGCTACTCGTCCTGAGGTTCCTCGTCGGAGCTTGGCTCGGACGCCGACTCAGGTGCAGGTGCCGGCTCAGGTGCAGGTGCCGGCTCAGGCTCAGGCGCAGGCTCGGGCTCAGATGCCGTCTCAGACTCGGGCGCCGGCTCAGACTCGGTCGCGGGAGCGGGTGCAGGCGCCGGCGAAGCATCCGGAGCGCTGTAACCCGAAGGAGCGGACTTCTTCTCGAAGGGCAACACAAAAGTCAGGACGTCGTCCTTATCCTCATCGGCCCACTCGCTTGCATAGCGTGCGGCCCAATAGCCAACGGCACGGTGCTTGAGTATCTTGCCAAAGACCGTAAGAAATACGGTGACAAAAGCGACCAGCACCAAGAACAGCGCGAGCGTGACGCCACCGCCGGTAACAATTGCCTCAATACCCGTAGGACGATAGTAGTAGCTATACATACCGACAGAGGCAATGGCGCCAAAGACGACCGTCAAGATCCATGTGACAACGTTGGCGACCAGGCCCGTCAAAAACTCGGGAAGGAACGAAGCACAGAACAGCTTGGTCTTGTTGTGCTTAAACGCCGCCCAGACCTTATCGAGCGAAAACGCGCTCTCGACGCGACCGGTCACCGCAAAGTGCATCACGGCGATGTCGGCGAACATCTTAAAGAAGACACCCAGAATCGCCGAGGCAATTAGCGCCAGGACAAGCAGGCCGAGCGAACCGAACAGCGCAGCCTCGAGCGCATAAGAGCCGTAATAAGAATACGAGCCCGCGGCGCCAATTACCACGCCCTCCACCAGCGAAAGCACTACACCGATAACGGGAATGGCAGCGATAACCTCGAGCACCACCGAGATGACGCTCGAAAAGACTCCGAGACCAAACGACGTGGAGCGCATGAGTGGACGGTCCATGCCGCCATCGACCTTGAGCGAAAGATCACGGCCCCACTCGATTCCAAAGCCGGAACCGCACACGCTCGCAATGCAAGCTGCCAAAAAGCCGATGGCAGCCGCAATGCCGCCAATAACGGGAATAAACAACACGAGCACCGACACAACGCAAATCAGCGCCGGCAAAAACGCGATTTGGCATACACGCTGAAGCACACCCGGAGTCTTGGTCATATCTTGGAACGCCTGAGCCACACAGCCCTTTGGCGCATTCGCCACGGGCGGTTGCGGAACAAACTGCTGGGGCTGAGGCTGTCCCTGGGGAGCGGGGCCAGCGGCACCGGCATTAGGAGCACCACACACGCCGCAGAACTTGTCGTTATCGCCCATGGGGGCGCCACACTGCGAGCAGAACATAGAATCATCCCTTCGTATCTTGAACAAATCACTTGGATCGCAAACGATGTCTTTAGCATCATTATTGCCCAATGTGGGGTCAAATACTCAAAGATGACCGATTTGCAAGATACACGGCGCCAGCAGGCGGTTCGTTGAATACGTCTGTGCTAGTTCGTTCCGCGGAAGCCCTTGCCGACGATCTCGGAGCTGTCGACAATCGTGATAAAGGCACCCGGATCGACTTCGCGCGCATAGCGGCGCAGCTGCACGGCCTCGCGACGGCTCAGCACGCTCATGATCACCGTCACGCACTTGCCCGAGAAAGCACCGTAGCCGCGACTGATAGTCGCCGTACGGTTGAGATGCTTGACGATAAACTCCTCGACCTTAAGGGGCTCGGAACAAATGACCGTGCAGACTTTGCGCAGGTGAATGCTCTCGATGGCCTTGTCGACCACGAGCGTCTTGGCAAACAGGCCGAGCACGCAGTACAGACCGACGCGCGGACCGTACAAGAAGGCCGCGATGGTCACGATGCCGATATCGACCAGCAGCAGCGCACGGCCGATCTCAAGCGTCGTGCGGCGTTTGAGAATCATGGCGAGGATGTCCGTGCCGCCCGTCGAGGCACCAATATCAAAGACGATGGCGCTGCCGAGCGCCGGCAGAATCACGGCAAAGCACAGGTCGAGCCACATATCACCCGTCAGAGAGACATCGGTCGGAATGAAGAGCTCAAACAGCGAGACGTAGGCCGAAAGCGCAAACGAGGCGAAAACGCTCCACAGGATTGCCTTGCGCTCCAAAAAGATAAAGCCCAGAACGACCAGGACCGCATTGATAATCCACATAAAAACGCCGACAGGCAGGGTCGGGAACAGCGTGGACAGAATGACCGACACGCCCGAGGTGCCGCCAAAAGCAAAGTGATTAGGGGTTTTAAACGCGACGATGGCAAAGGCCGTGAGGATCAGGCCCAAATTGAGCTCGGCAAAAAAGCGCGGAAAGCCTGGCTCCTGGCTGCGCTTTTGGCCGGCACGCTCGCCGCGCTCGATATCGGTGCGATCAACCACGCGCTCCATCGGCACCACGGGAGGACGATGCGCCTCCTCGGCAGCACGCGACGCCGCCTCTGCCGCAGCGGCCTCAATTGCCCATGCCTTGCTTTCTGTTTCGTGCTCGTCGGCCATTACGGCAACTCCTCGTTAACAATTTGGAAACAATGCGCCCATTAGAGTAACGCGGAACGTAGGGATTGCAACCCCCAGTTAGACGAGCGGTATGACTACATCGGGAGCGTATAAAAACGGCCGGCCACGCTTTTGCTTGCGCGGTCGGCCGTTTAACGTTTTCGCAGATAAAACCTGCCAAAACAAACCTGTTCCTTTTTGGAAGGTTATTCGTGCTGGCTGGTGCGGTGCTCATACTCCTCGGGGGTGATGACGTCCTCGATGCGCAGATTGACGCCCGCCACCTCAAGGCCGGTCATCGCGGCAAGGCGCTCGGTGACACGTGCCTTGACATCGTCGAAGATCGCGGGCGCATAGGCGCCGTACTCGATGATGACGGAAATGTTGACGACCACGCGATTGTCATCGGTGACCTCGACCGTCACGCCCTTGGTCAGATTCTCGGCACCAAACTGCTCCTGCACAAAGTGCATGAGGTTACCCTTCATGCCCAGAACGTGCGGAACCTCGCGGGTGGCCATGGCGACGATCTTCTCGATCACGCCGTTGGAATAGGTCAGCGAGTCCTCGGACTCGTCCGCTTCCTCGTCATCCTCATCAGCATCGTCGGCGGGTTCGGACTCAACGAGCGCCTCGTCCTCGAGCGTCACATCCTCAGCTTCGGCGACGACCGCCTCGTTCTCCTCGAGCTCGGTATCGGCTACATCGACCTTCGTATTAAAAGCCATGGTTCCTCCTTATGCCTGCCGCGGATGCGACAGTCGAATACATATTAGCGGCCGCTAAACAGACGGCCGAAGAAGTTGACGATCCCGTTCTCGCCGTCGCGAATTTGGCCGATCACAGCGCCGATCAGCACGAAGAATGCAATGACGAGCGTATCCCACAGGCCGAGCGTGAGCACCAACACGGCGAGGATAAAGCCAGCGACGGCACCGAGCGTGGTGTTGGGATGACGCACAGCATAGCTCCAGATGGCAGCGCCCGTACCCTTGATGAGACCCATAGCCTCGTCAAAATCCGCGGCTGCCGCATCTTGCAACTCGGTTGCCTCTGCTTTGGAATCAACAGGTTCGCTCGTCGGCGTGGCGCCCTGGTCAATCGTCAGGCGCGGCGTACGAGCGGTCTTATCTTGATTGGTATCACTCACCGGAAACCTCCACGGTCTGGACGGTAGTCTTGGACGGCAAAAAACGGACACGCGCGGTCGTACCCGGCGTGCCGAGCATGGTGTCGCAAGCTTCCTCGATGCGCTGCTGCATCGCGGTAGCCAGAGATGCCACGTCTTTATCGTCAAGCGCGATAGCCTCGACCTTAAAACGGACGTGCGAATCGTCGGAGCCTTGGACGCGTGCCTCGACATGCTCAACCATCACGCGGTCGTCGCGCTCGGCAGCAGCCCTGGCGCACGAAGAAAGCGCCGCAAGGGTAACCTCGATATTGCGCTCCCCCGCCGGATGCACACAGGACGGCTCGCGACGGGCAAACATCAGGCGGAAGAAGCTTACCAGCACGCCAAACGCCACGATGCCGGCGCACGCCGTCACGACGATGCGCGGCGTGGGGTCGCGCATCAGCAGCATAAAGCGATACGTATACGGCCCCCAAAACTGACAGACAAGCGTACCCAGCGCCACGATGGTGGCGGCAAGATACACGATCGCTAGGGCTCGTTTGAGTACGCGCACGCGGCGCTCCCTTCAAATCTCGGCTCTCGAAATGCAGAACGGTTCGCATCATTATAAAAGAGCCGGGTCCGGTGCTCTACGCACGCGGATCCGGCTCATCTATTCCACGAGGCTTGCATGCTCGCTTCATTATGCCCAGATATGCACGGCTTAACCCGTGCGAGCGCTACTCCTCCTCGAGGGCAGCGATGACCTCGTCGGTCATGTCCATGGTGCTGTAGACGTCCTGGACGTCGTCGAGCTCCTCAAGACGGTCGATGAGGCGCTGGACCTTCTTGGCGTCGGCGCCGGAGACCTCGGTCGGGGTGGTCGGGACCATGGTGGTCTCGGAGCCCTTGACCTGGACGCCCTGCTCCTCGAGCGCCTTGGAGACAGCCATGACGTCGTTGGCAGCAGTCCAGACGATCCACTCCTCGCCGGCATCCTCGTAGTCCTCGCCACCGGCCTCGGCGATGGCCATCATGAACTCATCCTCGTCACCGGCAGCACCGTTGGCGATCATGGTCTCCTTCTTGGCGTTCTCGTCCAGGATCTCCTTGGCGACGACGATCTGGCCCTTGCGCTCAAATTGGAAGGCGACGGAGCCGGAGGTGCCCAGGTTGCCACCAGCGTGGGAGAAGGCGGAACGGACATCAGCGGCGGTACGGTTGCGGTTGTCGGTCAGGCAGTCGACGTAGACGGCAACACCGGCGGGACCGTAGCCCTCGTACACGATGTTCTCGTAGACGGCGGCGTCAGCACCCGAACCAAAAGCCTTGTCGATAGCGGACTTGATCTTGTCCTTAGGCATGGACTGAGCCTTGGCCTTGGCAACGGCAGCGGCGAGGCTGGCGTTGTTCTCGGGCAGCGGGTCGCCGCCGAGACGGGCAGCAACGGTGATGTTGCGGCTGAGCTTGGAGAAGAGGGCGGAACGCTTGGCGTCCTGCGCGCCCTTACGATGCTTGGTTGTGGCCCACTTAGAGTGTCCGGACATACGTGTCTCCTATCGGTTTCGACCTAAAGCCCAGCGCAGATGCTCGGGCAATATAAACAAACGTCGTTATGATATACCTACTGGCCTGCAAGATAAACCCCAAAATGAAGGCGTCGTGATGATGGCCCCTTTGGTGCAGCAAAGAAACCTGACCCCAATGCACCAGGTTAGGACCAGAGGAAGTCACTGCGGGTGACGGTGGCGCCGATGGCGAAGGGCATGCAGGCGATGACCGGATACAGGTAGCGCATGTAGGTCGAGCCGTTGCACGGGCCAATCAGGCACACGGCGAGCACGCCCAACAGCGGCACCCAGATCGCCAGCGCACGCCATGAATGACGACGCAGCAGGTAGACCACCACGGCGATCATGATCCACACATAGGCGGCCGAGCTCATGGTGAGCGAAATAAACGGGATGCGTTGTACTGCCACGCGATACAGGTTAATCAGGTGGTCGCACCAGCGCACAACCTTGCTATCGACCGGATGGAAGTCGAAGTACTTGAGATTATCGGGGCGCGCCATAATCTCGGCACTGCGCGCCGTGCTGTAGACCCACGCATCGCGGGCACTCGGATAAAAGTAGCCGTAATAGTTATTGATGAGCGCCGAGATATAGCACTCGGGATCCTTTTTGAACATCTGGGCCCATACCTCAAAATAGGCCTTGATGTCCTCCTGCGAGGCGTACTCGTTAAAGCAGTTCTTGACGGCATCGGACTTGTCGGGGTTGTAGCGGCGGCCCAGGTTCTCGTACTTGAGCACGCGATCGATCACGACGCGCTCCTCGTCGGTCACCAAACCGTCGCAGGGTGCCTCCACGATAGTGCCGTCCTCCTTAACCGTAGGGTTGACGCCCGAGTTGAGGCCGTCGTGCTTTTGGACGAAACGAGCCGTCTGTTGGAACGGAATCGAGAGGATTTCGCGCTTGGAACCAGGCGTGATATCGTGCTCCGGCATAAAGACCTTGGTGAAGTACATATTAGAGGCAAGGCAGAGCGCGAGTACCGCGAGGACGCCAACCCAGCGGAAGCGCGGTGTGGCGCATGAGACCGCGGTGCCCGTCTGCTTAGCCGCACGACGAGCGACATGTACATCCCATGCGCAAAACGCCGCCGCGATTACGCATGCCGCCAGGGGAAACACCAGGCCTCCATTGCGCAAAAACGTGGAACCCATGGCAGCCAGCGCAAGCAACAGCCAGTCGTGGCGCGCAAAGAGCACGGGGGCTTTCTCGCCCGCTCGCTCGACATTGGCATCACGACGGGGCAAGCCGCAGGCCACGAGCTTGACGGTCTGTACCAGCAGCACCAAAAATGCGTCGGCAAACAGCACGTCTTTGGTAAGCAGGGCCGCGTAGTTGGAGAACATGGGCATAAACGCAAAGAACAGCAAGATCGCACCGCGGACCGGCAGGCTCACGCCCAGTTTGCGCAGCGACGAAATGGAATAGGCCATGCAGGCAGCCGTGATGACAAATTGAGCGCAGGTATAGATGATGAGGCCCGCGTTAGCGCTGTTGAACAGCGAAAGCCCCAGCTGAACGCACGAGCCGATAATGGCCGTGTGCACCACGGGGTGATGTCCGTTGAGCAGCACGTTGGGGTTGAGTAGGCGCAGGTAGTCGCTCGTGCCGTTGGGATAGTTGAACCACTGGCGAATCTGCGCGCCGGTGTCCCCCATAAAAAGGCCGGGCAGCGAAGCGATGAGCGTGGGCGCCCAGGCGACCATAAGCACCAGGAAGGGCCCGGCAAAGGGATGGACCGAGAGCACGGCGTGAGCCACACGCCATACGCGGCCAAAGTGCGCCTCCGAAAACGGAATGCGCCGAGAGCTCAGCCAATCTAGACACTCAAAGGCAAGGTAGAAGGCAACGATCGCCAGGAGCATCCAGCCCGCGCCGCCAATCCAGGCGCAGATGATGCGAGCTTTGTCGCCAAGGACAATCTCGGCCGAGTCGGTGAGATCGTAGCTGCGACCGAACACCATGCAGATGGCGAAGAACAGCGACGGCAGAATGATCGATGGACGCCAGGTGTCGCCACGGCCAAAGAACACGTAGCGAAACGGCAGCGTGAGCAGGCAGGCAAGCGCAAGCAGCATGACCGCGTCGGTATGGCCGGCAAACGAGAGGAGTACCTCGTAGCACACGTACAGCATGCCCGAGGCTTTGGGGTCAATCGCCAAGACTGCGTTGCTCGACACCGGGGCGGGATCGATGGAAAACGCCGTGGTCGCCAACAGCGCGAGCAAAAATGCGATGAGCGTCTGCTTGGCGGGGTAGCGCTTAAACCAGACGATGCGGGCGGCGTCGCGCGCAGCCGTTGTGGAGAGATCGGAATCCTTCACAGTCCGAAAGCCTTTCTAGAAACCTGCCAAAAAGGGACAGGTTTATTTTGGCAGATTTTATCTGGGGAAACGTTACGGTTCTGTCATCATTGCCCAGCAAACCACCACAAAGGTGCCTGCCCCCTTTGTGGTCGTATGTGGTGGTTAAGCGTCGAGGTAGATGCGCTGGGGGCGATTGCGGTGTCGGGCGAAGATGATGAGCGCCAGGCCGGCGATCACGAGCGGCAAACTCAGCAGCTGGCCCATGGTGATGACGCCGCCCAGCAGATAGCCCAGCTGGGCATCGGGCACGCGCACAAACTCAACGAGGAAGCGGACAATGCCGTAACCCATCACAAACACACCCATAAACGTGCCCTGGGGCAGCAGCGGTTTTTTGCGGCTGAGCACCTGCAGAATGCAAAAGAGCACGATGCCCTCAAGAAATGCCTCGTAGAGCTGGGAGGGGTGACGCGGCATATCGCCCGCAGTCCCGCCAAAGACCACGCCCCAGGGCAGATCGGTCGGTTTGCCCCACAGCTCACCGTTGACAAAGTTGGCACAACGGCCCAGGCACAGGGCCAGCGGCGCGCCGATGACGGCAAGGTCGGCAATGGTCCAGGCGTCGAGCTTATACATGCGGCACACGATGATGCCGCCGATAATGCCGCCGACCAGGCCACCGTGGAAGCTCATGCCGCCCTCGTTGGTGGCAAAGATCTCGAGCGGGTGCGCCCAGTAGTAGCCATCACCGTAAAAGACGACGTAGAACAGGCGCGCACCGATGATGAGGCCAAAGACCACGCCGACCACGACACTCGTCAGGTCATCAATCGTGATGTCAAAGCCCCAACGGCGCTGCGTGCGATACATGACGACCGCCGTGAGCAAAGCTCCGACCACATAGGCCAAGCCGTACCAGTAGATGGTGATGGGCCCCGCCGAAATGGCGACGGGATCAACCATATGGTAGAGGTCGTTGAGCATATCGGTCCCCCTGCTCCCTACATACAAATGCGGCCGCGGGCCTTTCGCTCGCAGCCGCACATTTGGGCGTGACGTCTATGCGGAGCACATCGCCCGCAGCTTTCGCTTCTTAGAACGGCGCATACTCGTCGTACAGGTCCTCGGCATCGCCGGAGGCATTGACCTGCTCGACACGGGTAACGCCGGGTACGTGCTCCTTGAGAATACGCTCGATACCCATGGACAGGGTCAGTGCGCTCATAGGGCAGCCGGCGCAGGCACCCTGAAGCTCAAGCTGGACGACGCCCTCGTCGTCGACGCCCACATACTCCATATCGCCGCCGTCAGCCTGCAGGTTGGGGCGGATCTCCTCAAGAACCTTCTTAAGCAGCTCTTCGTTAACAGCCACAGGGGCTCCTTTCTCACAATAACGCGGGCGCGCCCGCGGACAGAGCTATGTTACTACAGCCATGTACCCGCTCACGAGCCGTCCATGCGCGCGGACACGACTTTCACGAGCAGTCAATTTGGGACGGGGCTTTTTAGCTGCTTTTGCCGACGCCCGGCGCTAGCACACGCTGCCGCTACTGCCGAGTTTGTTCCCCGGTGCCGATGTGGACATCGACGATAACCTGGCGGTAGCTGATGCCGCAGGAGTCGAGAATGCGGCGACTGATGCGGCCGTCGTCGGTGTCGGCGTACTTATTGTCCAGGTAGACAACCTCGCCCACGCCCACCTGCGCCAGGATCTTGGCGCAGTCATGGCACGGGAACAGCGTGACGTAGACCGTGGAACCCTCAAGGTCTTTGAGCGAGCCGCGGTAGTTGAGCACGGCGTTGGCCTCGGCATGGACTACGTAGTTATGCTTGTCCTGCAGTGGGTCGTCGCTCGTGCCCCACGGGAAAAAGTCATCGTTGAGTGCCGAGGGCGTACCGTTGTAGCCCACCGAAAGGATGCGGTGGTTGGTGCTGGCGATGCACGCGCCCACCTGCGTATTGGGATCCTTGCTGCGACGCTGTGCGGCGATGGCCACGCTCATAAAGAACTCGTCCCAGCTAATAACGTCGCGGCGCTTGCCCGACGCGGTTTGATGAAGATCGTCCGACATGGCAGACACCTCCGAAATCGCAATAGTTTGACACATTGTAGCAGGTGAAAGGTGGAGGCGCTTATCCCACCAGCCCCTCGCCCTACGCGCGACGAGGCTTTTGGTTGATGCGGTACAGCTCGGCCAGGCCGCGAAGCGTCAACGCGTCATCGACCGTCAGGCTGTGGCCGACCAACGCCGCGAGCGCCTCGGCATCGTCGCCGGTGATGACGATGGGCACGCTGCCCTCCCCCGCCGTCTTGGTCGCGCGCATCTCGGCAAGCACCATGTCGAGCATGCCGTCGATACGGGCCACCTCGCCCAAGACCACGCCCGAGCGCATGGCCTCGCGCGTGTTGCGACCGATCACATGTGTGGGTGCCGAGGGCTCGACCTGCGGCAGGCGCGCCGCAGCGGCCGAAAGCGAGCGGGCGCCAAGTGCCAGACCCGGCGCGATGACGCCGCCGACAAAGGTTCCGCGCGCATCGATGACCTCGATATTGGTCGTAGTGCCCAGGTCGATCACGATGCACGGAGAGCCGTAGACGGCACGGGCCGCCACGGCGTCGGCGATGCGGTCGGGGCCGATCTCGGCCGGATCGTCGTAGTGCACGGGCATGCCGGTCTTGAGGCCCGGCCCCACGGTGAGCACGCGCCCCGTGCAGGTGCGGGAAAGCGCCGCCTTCCACGGGCGCTCGAGCGCCGGCACCACGCAACTCAGCACGGCCGCCGCGGGAACGAGTACACCCGGCATGCCCGCATCGATTGCCAGCGCGCCCATGACCTGCACGAGCCTCATGCGCGCCTCGTCGGCCGTGATGCTCGACGGCGTCGTGATCTCGCACGTCGCAAGCGGGCATTCCTGCGCCGCGGCCGAATCCTCGGCAAACAGGCCAAAGCGAATGAACGTGTTGCCCACGTCGACCGTCAATATATATGTGCAGCCATTAAGCATCGTCGGCACTCCTTTCGTCTGCCCAGCAGTATATCGCCTACCCAAACCAGCTAAAAAGCCCCGTCCCAAATTGACTACCTTGCGGCTATACTGATGCGCGGTCGTGCGCGAGCTCACGCGGCGGCCCTTGGTAACCCGACTTCCCGCGCCGTATCCGTAGCGGCGCTTGCGGGGGAAGCGGATATACGCAAAGGAGTTCTATATGAGCAATCCCTCGAACCGCACCTCGATGCGCGGTCAACTCACGCTGCGCGGCGTCGTCATCGGCGTCCTTGGCTGCGTGATCATCACGGCAAGCTCGGCCTATACCGCCCTCAAAATGGGTGCGCTCCCCTGGCCGATCATTTTCGCTGCCGTCATTTCGCTGTTCTTCCTGAAGCTCATGGGCAACGCCAGCCTCAACGAGGCCAACGTCACCCACACCATCATGTCCGCGGGCGCCATGGTCGCCGGCGGCCTGGCGTTTACCATCCCGGGCGCCTGGATGCTGGGCTATGCCGACCAGATCAGCTGGCTCGACATGTTCATCGTGGCGCTCGCCGGCACCATCTTGGGCCTTCTGGCGACAGCGCTCATCCACCGTCACTTTATCGTGGACGCCGCGCTGGAGTTCCCCACCGGCAACGCCGCAGCTCAGACCCTACGCGCGACCGAGGCCGGCGGCAAGACCGGCAAGCAGCTCTTTGGCTCCATGGCCATCGCAGGCATCTACAGCGTGCTGCGCGACGCCCTGGGCGTGGTGCCCAGCATGCTGTGCACGCTCAACATCCCCGGCGTGACCTTTGCCATCTACAACTCGCCCATGTTGCTGTCCATCGGCTTTTTGGTGGGCTTCGCCCCCGTCGCGTTCTGGTTTGCCGGCGCGCTGCTGGGCAATTTTGGCATCATCGTCGGCGGCACCGCTGCCGGCCTGTTCGATGTTGTGACCGCGCAGGGTATCGTCAAGTCCCTCGGTATGGGCCTTATGATGGGCTTTGGCGTCGCCGTCGTCCTTAAGGACATCCTGCCGCAGGTCGCCGGTATCGTCCGCGGCCTCGCCGCCGACAGCTCCACCGACACCGACGAGCAATCGCTCATCTCGGGCTCGCTTAAGCTCGACGCCGGCATCATCGGCCTGGGCACCGCCGCCATCGCCGTGATCGTTGCCATCGCGCTCGACCTCGGTCCCGTCCCGGCCGTCATCGTCACGCTGTTCACCTTTGTCACCACCATCATGAGTGCGCAGAGCTGCGGCCAGACGGGTATCGACCCTATGGAGATCTTTGGCCTCATCGTCATGCTCATCGTGGCAGCCTTCGCGCAGCTCGCACAGGTCAAGCTGTTCTTTATCGCCGGCATCGTGGCCGTGGCGTGCGGCCTTGCGGGCGACGTCATGAACGACTTTAAGGCCGGAGCCGTACTGGGTACCAACCCGCGTGCACAGTGGGTCGGCCAGGCCATTGGCGGCATCGTGGGCGCCCTGGTCGCTGCCGCCGTCATGGTCGCGCTCGTCACCGCCTATGGTCCGGACGCCTTCGGCCCCGACAAGAGCTTTGTGGCCGCGCAGGCAAGCGTGGTCGCCACCATGGTCTCGGGCATCCCGAGCGTGCCGTGGTTTGCGGGCGGCTTTATCGCCGGCATCGTCATGTACTGGCTCGGCATTCCGGCCATGATGATCGGTCTGGGCGTGTACCTGCCGTTCTACATGTCGCTCACGGCCTTCTTGGGCTCCTGCGTCAAGCTCGCCTACGACAAGTGGGCCGCACACCGCGACGCCGAGGCAGGCCTTTCGGACGAGGAGAAGGCTGCTAAGGATGCCGCCTTCCAGGAGCAGGGCCTGGTCGTTGCCAGCGGCCTGCTGGGCGGCGAGTCCATCGTCGGCGTTATCCTGGCGTTTGTCTCCGTGGGATTGAGTCTGCTGGGCTAAACCCAACAACAACGTACCCGTGCAGAGCGCGGGGTCGGAGACCATCCGGCCCCGCGCTTTTTTTTGTATCTGCCGAAACCCTCGGCTTCAACCTCATTTGACGCGCCCCCTTTACCTACTCGTCTAAGTTTCACGTCAAGATGACCACCCCGCCTGCCGCGGTGTAGAGTAGAGACAGCGGGCGCGATGCATAGCCCGCGGCGAAGCGAGGTGAACATGAAACTCGATAACCAGCAGCTCAAGCGACTGCGCGAGCGCCATCACCGGCGCCACGGCATCCGCCCTGCCTATAGCGAGGTCATGGAGAACGCCGGCCGCTTCCTGAGGCGCGCATTCAACATTCGCGAGGGTCGCGCCCCCTATCACGTAATTCGTAAGCGCTTTGTAAACGGGGCGCGCCTAACCGGCTCGCACCTGTGCATCCTCATTATCGCCATGCTGATCGCGAGTGTCGGCCTCGATATCGATTCGGACATCGCCATTGTGGGCGCCATGCTCATCTGCCCGCTCATGGGCTCGGTCCTTGCCATGGCATACGGCATCGCCACGCTCGACCGCGAGATTACCCTCGAGGCAATTGCCGGCCTCGCGCTGCAGATGGTCCTTTGCCTGATCACTTCCACGCTGTATTTTAAGCTCTCGCCCCTTGGCACCACCACGGCCGCCATCATCGATAACTCGACACCCACCGTATGGGACCTTGCCGTCGCGCTCGCGGGCGGCTTTGCGGGCGGGCTGGGTAACTCGCGCGACCAGGAGCCTTCGACGCTCATTGCCGGCGTAGCCGTGGCGACCGCACTCATGCCGCCCCTGTGCGCGGCGGGTTACGGCATTGCCATCGCGAGCGGGTCGCTGTTCCTCTCGGCCCTCTACGAGTTTGGCATCAATGTCGTCTTTATCGCACTGGCTGCCGAAGCCGTATTGCTTCTTTTACGTGTACCGCTCAAGCGCGACCTCAACGGCGACGGCATTGTGACCGCTGAGGAAAATGCCGAGGTCGATGAGCTGTCGCACAAGGTGCGCCGCCGCATCATCGTGGGTACGGTGATCTTTGCCATCCCCTGCATCGTTATGACCGCGGGGTCCATTGGCTCGGCGCAGGCCGGCGTGCAGGACGGCTACGGCGTCACCAAAACTACGCGCGAACTTGCCGCGGTGCTGCCGGGCTTTAAGGATTACACCGTCGCCGTCGAGACTTCGGCTACCGAAGGCGAGGAAGAGGGCCTTGTCGAGCGCGAGGTTGTCGCTCACGTGACGACAAGCGAGGCACTCGGGGCGCACGACCGCCGCGTTGCCCGCAAGCTCATCGACCTCAACGTGCCCGAACTCGATCGCGTGGAGTTTGATGTGAAGTGATGCGGGACGCGAGGTAGGCCCGGCACGAGCGCGCAGCCGCGGGGCACAGGCGCAGCCGAGCGCAGCGCTACAGCTCGTACTTGTACACGCGGTAGATGTACTTCTCGGCTTTCATTTCGTACGTGGCGATGGGCAGTCCATAGCGATCGTACTCGGTGAAGGTCTTGGCCTGGCCCGATGCCACGAGCATACTATTTGAATCGCCGACGCGTTGCGCGCTGCTTACGTAACCTGAGAACGGCACTGCGATCTGGTCCACAAGCTCGTAGGTGCGCGCGGTCTCGTCCACCGTAAAGATGCGTCCAAACGAATGCGTTCCCTTACTGTAGTCGGTCACCACCGCGGCGCCCAGCTGACCTCAGTCGAACTTGGGATAGCTCTCGGCCGCACCAAAGTTGTTGTCGTACAGCAGCACCTGGTAGCGACCGGTCGTGGTCGTCTCGTCGTTTGGCAGATAGGTCACACTGTGCTGACCTGCGTTGAGCGAAAAATCGCCTTGGGCCTGCAGCAACTTGTCCTCAAAGCCCGAGCCGGCCCAAAACTCTGGCGAGCCCATAAGCCAATCGACCGTAGGCGTGCCGTAAATATCCGTGAGCTTGATGACCGTTGAGGTCTCGCGCGAGCTGAGCAGAACGGTGCCGCCGCCGAGCCACTGGATCGTGTTGATGTGAATCCAATCCAGGTCGCCGTCCGAGGCAACCTTGGCGCTCGCCTTGAGATTGGGGAATATGTCGCCCAAGTCCACGACGAGAGAGATGGCACCTGTTGTTATGTCGACCTTGATGATGAGGTCCTCGACATTAACGCGATCGTCCTTGTCTTTTTTGGCGGCCGCGCGGTCGACGTCCAAATCGGCCTCGGAGCCGGCATGGCTCGCCAGCACCAGCAGATTGCCGTCGTCATCGAAGGCGTAGTCGTGGTGTAACTCATAGTCGCCCGAGCTCCAGACATTTACCACCTGGCCGATGGCGTTAATCTGGGCCATCTTGGTCGTCGAAATGCTCATAATCATGCTGCCGTCGCCCGGAAACAGCAGGCGATGGCTGCGGTAGCCGATGATCGGCACCTCGCCGCGAATCTGGCCCGCGTTGTCGTAGAGGTACATGAAGTCGAGCTTGGATGAGTCGTTGCCCAGAATAGTAAAGAGGCCATCGGCAAGCGGCGTGTTGGACTCCCCCGCCGTGACGGCGAGCCGCTCTTCTTCCTCGCCCTTGAGAGCCGGCGTCTTGATGGTAAAGGTCGAGGTGCGGCTGGTACCGTCTTGTGCCGTACAGGTGAGGGTCACCGTGTTTTTGTGGTTGGGAATGAGGCCGATGACCTTGAACTCGTGCTCCGTAGGCGGCGCGTCGCCGCCGTGGGGCGTGTGGGAAAAGGTGGCGACTTTGGGCGCGTCACCGGTCTTTTTGCGACCGGCGACCTTGTAGGAGACGGTTACGGAAACCGTTGTCGCAAAGCGAACGTAGCAGCTCAGGGTATCGGTGCCAAAGGGGTCCTGCGCGACAAACGGGGTGGTCTCGCTGTAGCCGCCGGCGGCGTACTCGGCATCGAGCCGCTCCTTGATGGCCGCCTGCTTCTCGACGTCGTAGGTCGCGACGATCTGCTTGTGGAGCTTCTTTTGCTCGTCGGTGA
>DYAA01000044.1 GCA_019419405.1 Collinsella sp.
GTGTATAAGAGACAGGGCATAGGCACGGCTGCCCAGTACGTCGCCGCCTAGCGCCGCCTCATCGGCAGCCGTCAGATTAGCGGCACGGCGCTCGGCAGTCGCCCGTTCGTCTGCCAGCGCGGCCTCGGCCTTGCGTGCCTCCTCGACCTCATCGTTCCAAGGCAGCTCAACACGCTGACGGGCAGCGGCCTCGGGGCTCAGCACCTCGGCATCCAGATAATTGAGGACTTCCTCGACGAGCATCTCGGTCTCGGGACGCGGAATGAGTACGCCAGGGGCGCACGCGACGTCGATCATGCGGAACTGCGTGCCGCCCGTGATGTATTGCAGCGGCTCGCCTTTGGCGCGGCGGACGACCGCCGCGTGCATGATCTCGAGCTGGGCCGCGTCGAGCATCTCGTCCATGCGCATATATAAGTCGATGCGCGCCAACCCCGTGGCAGCGCAGAGCAGCCACTCAGCAGAAAGACGGGGATGCTCCTCGCCGCGCTCGGCCAGGTACTCCTTGGTCCACTCGAGACAACGCTTGATGGTCCAAATCTCGTTTGCCATGGGGTCCTCCCCTCTTATGCGCCGGGCGGCGCGCGAATGTCGGAGCAGATTGTACGCGAGGCCAGCGCTTGGCAAGGGGCGATTGAAGGCGATTATCGAGAATCAGCCCAGAATTTTGCACCGGGCTCGCTCAAAGTGTTCATTCGCCGACGTCTAGATTTGCATTCGTCAAGCTTTTGGCAAGGTTGCCCCAAAACTGACCAATATCTAACCAAATACTTGCCACATCGCTTGACGCGCGACAAGGCAGAATTCGCCCCATGACTTCTCGAACGATATTTTGAGCATTATTTTCGATCGCAAACGAATGCCACTCATTGTTTTAAGCAGGTAAACAGCTCAATGCCTATCAAAGCCGATTAAATAACATCTCAAAGCAATGTGCACAACCTAGTCATTTAAGAACGTCCCCAATGACTACCTTGGAAACCCCGCAGGTTGAGCATACCGCATCCGGAGCAAGGCAACGCCGCAGGTAGAGGACGGACAGCGAGCGACGTCCAGGGCGAACAAGTTGGCATGAAAAAGGCAAGGCATAGACCTTCTGGTCATGCCTTGCCTTTTGAATGACAAATTGTCGCTCTGGGCGGCGCGCAACGTCGAGTCGTTACGCGGTTTGTAAAACCGCGTAACCTACACGGCTTGTGCCAGCTTCTCGGCTCGCTCGGCGGCGGCGAGCGCCTCGATGACGGTGCCGAGCTGATCGCCCAGAAGGACGCCGTTGTAGGTGGAGTTGAAACCGATGCGGTGATCGGTCACACGGTCCTGGGGCTGGTTGTAGGTACGGATCTTCTCGGAACGGTTGCCGTGGCCGATCTGGCTCTGGCGCTCGGCGCCGAGCTCGGCCTGCTGCTTCTCGAGTTCCATCTCGTACAGACGGGCACGCAGCATCTGCATGCAGACCTCGCGGTTCTGGATCTGGGAACGCTGCTCCTGCGACTGCACCACGGTGTTGGTGGGCAGGTGGGTGATGCGCACGGCAGAGTAGGTAGTGTTAACGCACTGACCGCCAGGGCCCGAGGCGCAGTAGGTATCGATGCGCAGGTCGGACTGGTTGATCTGAACGTCGATCTCCTCGGCCTCGGGAAGCACGGCGACGGTCGCCGTGGAGGTCTGGATACGGCCCTGGGACTCGGTCTTGGGGACGCGCTGGACGCGATGCACGCCGGACTCGAACTTCATGACGGAGTAGACGCGGTCGCCCTCGACCTTGAACTCGATGGACTTAAAGCCGCCGGCTTCGCTGGGGCTGGAGTCGAGCACGGTGGTCTTCCAGCCGCGCGACTCGCAGAAACGCTGATACATCTTGTACAGGTCGCCGGCGAAGATGGCGGCCTCGTCGCCACCGGCGGCGGAGCGGATCTCGACGATGGTGTTCTTGTCGTCGTTGGGGTCGCTCGGGATGAGCATGTACTTGATGTCTTCCTCGAGCTGGGGAAGCTTCTCCTCGTTCTCGGAGATGTCCATCTGGAGCATCTCCTTCTCGTCCGCGTCGGTCGTGTCGCGGAGCATCTCCTTGGCGGCCTCGATGTCATCGAGCGCGCCAATGTACTCGCGCGAGGCGGCGATGAGGTCGGACTGGTGCGCGTACTCCTTGTTGAGGCGCGTGAACTCCTTGATATCGGAGGCGACGGCCGGGTCGGACAGCTTCTTCTCGAGCTCCTCGTAGGCCTTGATGATCTTTTCGAGCTTGTCGCGCATGACGGGACTCCTTTATATGCGTGAAGGTGAAAATCGGCAGAATTGATGGGGCGCATGGCGCCACTGCGGGGGTAAGCCCAGCTAGAACATGTCGATCTTCAGATACATGCGCATCCCTTCGCGTATGTGGTACATAGTTGCGGTCTAACCCATACATGATAGCGTGCGCAGGCAAACCTGCATATAACCCGCACGGAATGAGTGGACGCAGCCGTTGGGGACGTTCCCTAACGACTAGTCGTTTAAGAACGTCCCCAACGGCTAACAAAGGGACTGTCGCTTTGTCACATTCTAGAGCGTTTGAAGCAGAGCGATGAGGAAGCGCACGCCCTGGAGGTAGGCGCGGCGGGTGATGCGCTCATTGGTGCCGTGGACGCCGCGATCACACTCGTCGTCATCAGCCACAAAGGCCGAGAAGCGAATGCACTCAGGGCAAATGTGCTGGTAGTTGGCAGCGTCGGTCGCGCCGATCACGGTCGAGGGGACAATCGCCAACGGCTCGGATGATCCGTTTTCCTCCGTCCCCTTTGGATCACGGAAATAGCGGGCGGCGATGGCGCGGACGGCCTCGAGGCCGGAACCACCGATGCGCGGGGACGGCGAGGGTTCGGAGCTGCCGGGGCCCAGCTCCACTTCGACACGACCGGCAAGGTCCGCCCCGGCAACCGCCTCACGGCAGCGCATCACAACGTCGGCCACGCTCGTACCCTCGAGCATGCGGAAGTTGATATTGGCCCACATATCCTGCGGCATCACGTTAGCGCCAGTGCTGCCGCCCTCGATTTGGGTCGGCGCGCAGGTGGTGGTCACGAGCGGATAGAGCTTCTTGCTGGCGAGGCACTCGCGCACGATGGCTTCCTTGTTGGAAGCAATCTCGTCGGCCGTGTAGAGCTCCAGCTCGACGAGCTGTGCGGCAAGCAGGTCCGTGACGCGCGTCGGCCACTCGATATCGCAGATTGCGGTGATGGCACGGCTCAACACCTCGAGCGACGTGCCGCCGTAGGGGTTGGAAGAATGCCCACCCGCGCTCTTTGTCTTGAGCACAATGTCGGCATAACCCTTCTCAGCCAGGTCGGCGTGCATGAGCCAACCCTCGCCCGCGTTGTACTCGGCAGCCGAAACAATACGGTAGTCACCCTCGTCGATCAGATATTCAAGTTCAACACCGCGCTCCTCGAGCACGCGGCCGATAGCTCCAGCGCCGTACTGCGTGGTTTCCTCGTCCTGGCCAAAGGCGAGCAACAGCGAACGCTTGTGCTCCCAGCCGTGCGCCAACGCATACTCAACCGCCTCGAGAATGCCTGCGACCTGATCCTTCATGTCGATAGCGCCGCGACCCCAAATGTAGGTGTCGTCCACCTGTCCGCTAAAGGGGGCGTGCGTCCAGTCGGCCTCGGTACCCGGCACCACGGGGACCACGTCCATGTGGCCCATGAGCATGACGGGTTTGAGGGCGGAGTCGGAACCGCCAAGCGTCACCAACAGCGAGTGGTCGATAAGCTCGACCTCGCCCGCCGCAAACACGCGCGGCCAGGCCTGCTGCATATAGGCGCGCAGGTCGTCGAAGGGCTGCCAGTCCACCGCCTCGGCATCCATGCTCGAGATGGTCGGAAACGACAGCACGCGGCCCAAGCGCTCGCACGCGCCGGCCTCGTCCATATCGGCAAAATCGTCCTCATGCGCAAAGAAGCGCCAAACCTCGGCCATGACATCCTTTCGATTGTGACGACAAAGGCCGCCCCACGGGAGCGGCCCTGCAACGCAGGCGTTTGCGCCGGTTATTTGTCCTCGAGATAGCGAGAGAGGAACTCGCGAGTGCGCTGATGTTTGGGGTTGCCAAAGAGCTCGGCCGGCGCGGCGTCCTCGAGCACCACGCCCTTGTCCATAAAGACCACGCGGTCGGACACCGTGCGGGCAAAGGCCATCTCGTGCGTGACGACAACCATGGTCATGCCGTCGGCCGCGAGCTTGCGCATGACCTCGAGCACCTCGCCCACGATCTCGGGGTCGAGTGCCGAAGTCGGCTCGTCGAACAGCATGATCTGCGGACTCATGCACAGGG
>DYAA01000045.1 GCA_019419405.1 Collinsella sp.
GAACAGCGTGTCGGAATAGGCGTTCGACAGTAGCCATGCACCGGGCACGCGAATGAGCACCACGGCCAGCACGTTGTGCGCAAAGCCGATGTAGCTCTTGCCATACGCAGCGAAAAAGCCGCTAAAGCAAATGTGGATGCCGGCAAAAATCGCGTCGAAAATATAACTGCGCATATAGCCGGTACCGGCGGCGACTACTGCAGCGTCCTTGGCAAAAAAGCCGATAAACGCCGGCGCCGCCAGCCACATCAGCACCGTGATCAGGCAGCCGTACACCACCGAGATGGTCATGGCGTCCTTGAGTACCTGACGCGCGCGATCGCCCTTGCCCGCGCCGGCATTTTGCGCCGTGAGCGCGCTGACGGTAGCGCCCATGGAACTCGGCACAATGAACAAAAAGCTGATCATCTTTTCGACCAGGCCCACGGCGGCGGCGTCGACCAGAC
Source organism: Collinsella sp. (assembly GCA_019419405.1). Classification (GTDB taxonomy): domain Bacteria; phylum Actinomycetota; class Coriobacteriia; order Coriobacteriales; family Coriobacteriaceae; genus Collinsella. Next base: position 447 of record DYAA01000045.1, read on the forward strand.
CGCGGTGGTTGGCGATGACGGTGATGAACATAAACGCCACCTGGATGCAGCCGTCCTGCACGGCCACGGGCACGCCGATTTTAAGAATGCTACCGAGCACCTCGGGCTGGGGGCGCAGGTCGCTGCGCTTAACGTGGATGTTCGTGCGGCGGCTCTTGAGCCACACGAGCGCGAGGGCAACGCTGGCCGTCTGCGCGGTCACCGTGCCGAGCGCCGCGCCCACGGGGCCGAGCCCCATGTGGCCGATAAACAGAAAATCGAGCGCGATGTTGATGATGCATGCCACGCCAATCACGTACATGGGCGAGCGCGAATCGCCCAGGCCGCGAAAGATGGCCGAAAGAATGTTGTACGCGGCGATAAAGGGAATGCCGATAAAGCAAATGCGCAGGTAGGCGGCGGTGCCCTCGACCGCCTCGGCCGGCGTGCCAATGAGTGCCACGATCTGCGGGCACAGCGCGAGCAAGATGCCTGCCAGTACCACCGAGACACCCATAAACAGCGTGATGGTATTGCCGATGGCGGTCTCGGCGCGGTCAAACCGGCGCGAGCCCACGGCGTGGCCGACGATAACCGTCGTTCCCATGGCCAGGCCCACGAGCGTCACGGTAATGATAAAGAGCGTCTGCGCGCCATTGCCTACGGCGGTGATGCCGGCGGCGCCGCTGAACTGCCCCATCATGTACAGGTCGGCCATGCCGTAGAGCATCTGCAAAAAGTACGAGAGCATATAAGGCAGGGCAAAGACCGCGATGGTCTTGGGGACATTGCCGCGTGTGAGGTCGTGTTCCATGGGCGGGGCTTTCTGGCTGGGTTTGTTTACGTACCAGTGTAGTGAAAACCCTATAACGATTGTAGAGTCAAGGTTTGTGATGACGACGGGGCGAAAATAGTCACGCTCCAAGCACGATGCTTTGACCCCTCCGTGCTCCTCACCTCGCCTCAAACCATCACAACATTCGACGTTTTTTGCCAAAATTGGGAAAAGCATCGAATGTTGCGATGGTTTTTCTGCCACTCGATCGGGTGGAATCGCTTTCTCGCGCACGAAGGTGTGCGGACCCGGGGGCAGGGGAATAAGGTTGGTTATCCGACTCCATTGGAGGGCTCATGGACCTGCCGATCGTCCTGTCCCATAAGACCGCCTGGCTGTACCACAATGTGGTACGCCCGTCCGAGCCGCTCTCGCGAGCAAGCAGCCTATACGATGAGGACTCGCTTGCTAGCGAGGCGGAGCAGACTGCGAGCCTGCCCAAATTGGGACTCGATGCCAAGGGGCTGAGGGCTTCAACGGCAGTTGGGATCGTTACCGACTATCTGGTTTCGCTTGGTATTCCACGAGAAGAGTTCGATCATATCGACACGCTCGTCAACTTCGATTTTGAGCGCTCGACGCCGGCTGGATTTAGGTGCCATGTGTTTGGAGCGCCGGTACCTCCAGGCCATCTTATCGAGGTGGCAGAGGGCCTTCTGGTGGTTGATGAGGCCATGTGCTTTGTCCAGGCGGGTTCGTGGATGAGCGAACCCGAGCAGCTGGAATATGGCTACGAAATCTGTGCCCGATACCATTTGAATCATCTGTCGACAGGCGATTATATCGAGATGGGGCAGAGGTATACCGTTGCCGACTTGATTGCTTATTGCAATGAGAACCGATCTCATCAGGGGGCTATACGCGCGGCCGCCGTGCTCAAGCGCGTGCACGATGGCGCGCGATCGCCCATGGAGACGGCCGCCGCAATCATGGTCGTAGCAAAGCGTTCCCAGGGAGGGCTGGGATACGTCAAGGTTGAGCTCAACCGTCGGGTCGATGTTCCCAACGAGTTCAAGTATCTCGCAAAGGCCGGGTTTTCGAGATCGACGTATATGCGCCTGCGAGCGGTACGGGGATTGAATACAACGGCTCGGACCATCTTGATAAACAGCGCAGCGCGTCGGATGCGGAGCGCATGACCGTGCTGAGCGCGCTGGGCTTTAGGATGATCGTCCTCACCGGGACTCAGTTTGCCCACCAGCTGCAATTGCACCGGGCGATGAACGCCATCGCGCTCGCTATGGGCCTCAAGTGCGACCGAAGCGAAGCGTTCCAGAAACGTCAAAACGACCTGCGAGAATTCGTGATTCGGCACTGGGACGGCGGCCTTTAGGGGCGTTCTGGCCCTTCTACAGGGTGCCGTAGGCAGGCAAACCATCACAACATTCGACGTTTTTTGCCAAAATCGGGAAAAGCATCGAATGTTGTGATGGTTTGTGTGTTGAGGATGGGCTTGGGAAGTCCGTTTTGCTCGAAGTGACCTGTCCTGTCGTACGGGTGTCGGCATGATTCTCCCGTGCGGTATTATGTTTTCCGAAGAATAAAACGCCGCATGAGGGGAGGGCTGCGTGGGCGGGCACGTGCAACATGACGGCTTTGGCCGCGATATCAACTACCTGCGCATTGCCGTTACCGACAAGTGCAATTTCCGCTGCATCTATTGCATGCCGGCCGATGGCGTGGCGCCCCGCGCGCACGACGAACTGCTCAGCGCCGAGGAAATCGCCCACTTTGTGCGCTTGGTGGCGGGGGAGGGAATTCGCCGCGTACGCCTGACGGGCGGTGAACCGCTGGTCAGCCGCCGTATTATTCCGCTCATTCGCGATATCCGCGCGATTCCGCAGATCGAGGACATCTCGCTCACCACCAATGGCGCCCTGCTGCCCAAGCTGGCACCGCGGCTCAAAGATGCCGGGCTTGACCGCGTCAACATTTCGCTCGATACGCTCGACCCTACGCTCTTTGGAAAGATCACGCGCCTGGGTCGGCTCGAGCAGACCATGGCGGGCATCGACGCGGCGCTGACCTGGGGCTTTGAGCCCGTTAAGGTCAACTGCGTTGTGGTGCGCCGACTCAACCAGGATGTGGCGGCCCTTGCGCGGCTCACGCTCGACCGCCCCATCCACCTGCGCTTTATCGAATACATGCCCATTGGCGACGAGCGCACGAGCTCGCATTGCGCTGTGGACCCGCATGCGCCCACGCTCAATCCCGAGCTGTGGGACGCGAGCGATACCGTGCCGAGCGACGAGCTGCGGGCGCGCATCAATGCCGGGGCCGCCGCGGTGGGACTGGGCGACCTCGAGCCGCTCGACATCAACGACGCTCCTGCCGGCGCGGGCCCTGCGCGCTATTGGCACTTTCCGGGCGCGGCGGGAACGGTCGGCTTCATTAGCGCCATGTCCAATCATTTTTGTGCGAATTGCAACCGTCTGCGCCTGACGGCCGATGGCAACGTGCGTCCGTGCCTGTTCAGCGATGCCGAGTATTCGGTGCGTGAGGCGCTGCGCCGTGGTGATGATATGCAGGTACTTTCGATTTGGCGCGATGCCGTGGCCCACAAACCGCAGGAACACGCGATAATTGAGGGCACGCAACGATTTATGTCCCAAATCGGAGGATGATCATATGGCCAAGAGCAGGTACGCCGATGCCACCAAGGCCGCTCGCAGGGCCGCGATGTCTGCCCATAAAGCTTCAGCCGCGGCGAATGCTGGCGATGCCGACGCGTCCGCGCGGCCGACTGTCAGCGCTGCCACCGACACCGCCCGCGACGCCCGTCGCGACGAGCTGACGCATGTGGACGCCAAAGGCGAGGTGCGCATGGTTGACGTGTCCGACAAGGCCGAGACCCATCGCATTGCCATCGCCGAGGGCACCATTCTCATGCACCCCGAGACGCAGGCTATGGTGCTGCAGGACCGCGCCAAAAAGGGCGACGTGCTTGCCTGCGCGCGCGTGGCGGGCATTATGGCCATCAAACGCACGAGCGACATCATTCCCATGTGCCATCCGCTGCTCATTACCAAGAGTAAATGCGACATTGCGCCCATCGCTGCGGCGGGGACGCCGGCCGAGGACGTGCCCGAGGGCTGGGCGCCGGCGCGCGCAGACGGGCAGGTTGGCTTTCACGTACTGGTTACGGCCGGCGTGACGGGCAAGACGGGTATCGAGATGGAGGCCCTGACCGGCGCGAGTGCCGCGTGTCTGACCATCTACGACATGTGCAAGGCCGTCGATCGCGGCATGGAGATCGTTGACGTGCGTCTGCTGCACAAGGAGGGCGGCCGCTCGGGCGTGTGGGATCGTGCCGAGCGTCAGGCCGCTGCTGTTGAGGCTGTGGCCGCTGACGGTGCCGCACCCGCGAGCGCACCCGTCGCCGTCGCGCCCGCAGCTCCCACTCCGGCTGTCCCTGCGATCGCGTTTATCGGCTACCAAAACTCGGGCAAGACCACGCTCGTCGAGAAGGTTATCGCCGAGCTCACCCGCCGCGGCCTGCGCGTGGGTTCGCTCAAGCATCACGGGCATCACGGCTTTGATATCGACGTGCCCGCTAAGGACACCTGGCGCCATCACCAAGCCGGATCCAAGCACGTGGGGCTCATCTGCGCCACGCGCTGGGCGGAGTACGCCGACACGCGCGAGGAGGACGAGATGCCCGCGCGCGAGCTGCTGTCGCGTTACAACGATGTCGACGTGGTGATCATCGAGGGCTACAAGACCGAGGGCTTCGACAACATCGTGGTCGCGCGCTCCGGTGTCGACCGTCTGCGCGGCAAGAGCTCGCTCGACCTGGTCGACGGTCACACGCTGGCCCTTGCCTGCAACGAAGCCCTGGCGTGTCAGGCCTTCGACGCCGGCTTTGCGACCCGAGCCATCAACATCAACGACGCCCGAGCAATCTGCGATCTGATTCAAGACCACCTCGGTAGACTTTAGGGACATGCCTTAAAATCTACCAAGTAGTTCATGTTGGGCGGAAAGACGTAAGGAAAGGGCTCGATGCGACCTTAGTTAGGCATACGGATAGATTGAGTTAATGGACGGCGGATGAATGACCGCTGCCCGCTATTCGTATGCAACAAGGAGCCCCCATGCCCGCATCTGTATTCCCAAAAATCCACTCGTCGCTGTCCGCGCAGGCTAAACGCCTGGTGGCGATGCGCTTTCTCATATACACCGGTTTTCAGACCAGTTATTTTATCGGCGTCATCGGAACGCTCACCTATGCAGACGATGCCTCGGTCGTTGCGACGTCGCTGGCCGTCCTCTTTATGAACGTCTTCGTAATCTTGGGGTCCTTTGCGGGCGGCGCCGCGCTCGATGCATGGGGTCCGCGCCGCCATTTCTTGCTGAGTGTCGTCGGTACGCTAGTAACGGGTGCGGCAATCATCGCCTTTGGTAACGCGACCGGAACAGTCCTTGCCGGTGCGGCGCTCCTAGGTTTTGTGATGGGACTCGCCCAACCCATCGCCACGTCCTATCCGGCATATCTCACCGACGACCGCGTCGAGCTCAAAGACATCAACTCCGCCATAACCATGTTCTCCAACGTGAGCATTATCGTCGGCCCCACACTGGGCGGCTTTGTCGCGGCGGCTACATCGTCACGCGCGGTGTTCGTGCTCATGATGCTCTTTACCGTGCTGGCGTTCATTGTCGGCTGGGGCTTTAGACCGCAAGCAGTTCGCGTCGCCGCGCGTGAAAGTACTCCCACGGACAGCAGTACAACGGCAATCACTGCCAGCCAAAGCTCCAACCCCAGCACGTCCGCCCGCGCCACCTTCGCAGCCAGCATCAAGACAGTCTTCACCAACAGCGTCCTCGCGCTACTTTTCTGCATCATCTTCCTCTCGAACTTTGGCTACGGAGCCTTCGATCCGCTCGAGTCGTTCTTCTACCGCGATGTCCTACACGTCGGCGTTGAGTGGATGGGCTGGCTCTCGTCGGCTTCGGGCGTGGGCGCGGTGCTGGGTGCCGTGCTCGCGCTCCGCTTGCCGCCGCACCTGGTCAACCTTAAAACACTGCTCGTGGCGCTCATGTCCGTGGGCCTGGGAAGTCTGCTCTATGTGGGGACACCGTACGTGGGCGTGGCCCTCGTCGGCCAGATCGCCCTGGGCATAGCTTGGGGTGTCGTCAACCCGCTCCACAACACCATCGTGCAAACGACGGCTCCGCTCGAGCAGCTCGGCCGCGTCAACTCGGTCATGGGCTTTGGCAATATGTTTGCTGGCGTGGCCCCTCTGGCGGTTGCACCGTGGCTGGCGGCAACATTTGGCGTACAACGGACGCTCGTGGGGGCGGGCGTGGTCGTGACGGCGGTTCCCGCGGCGTTGCTACTGTTTGGACGCCGGCATTTGGAACGTGCCGTAAAGCGGTGAGAAACCGGTAGGAAACCGGTAAGAGACCGGTAAGAGACCGTCCCAACATTCGATGAAAATCGCGATTTTGCCGAAAAACGTCGAATGTTGGGATGGTTCGCGCTGTGGATTCGGCCACCACAAAGGGGCCAGGCACCTTTGTGGTGGTTTTTGCTTTGCCAGGCTGCGGTCGAGCCTTGGTATACCATGTACGCCGTTCGCGAATACACCCCACACCGCCGCACAACCCAGAAAGGCTCCCATGGACACCACCTTCAGCCACATCAAAGCCGTGTTCTGCGATATCGACGGTACGCTGCTCACGAGCCAGCACACGGTGTCCCCGCGCACCGTGGCGGCGATCCGCGCCCTGTGCGAGCGTGGCGTGCTCTTTGGCCTGTGCACCGGGCGCGACGCCCATGCGACCGAGGCCATGTACGAGCTCTGGGGCATCGAAGGCCTGGTGGACGTGCTCGTGGGCTGCGGTGGCGCCGAGGTCATCGACCGCGCGCACGACATCAACGAGCTGAGCTATCCGCTGCCGGGCGAGACCATCGCGCGCATCTGCAAGCACATGGCGGACCTTCCGGCAACACCCGTCTGCCCCCGAGACGGCGTGTTCTACGTGCCCGAGAGCAACGCGTGCGTCGAGCACCTGTCACGCGTCGACGGCGTGCCCTACCAGGTGGTCGATTTTGCCGAGTTCTTGCGCGAGCCGCAGCCCAAGGTGATGTTTACCATGGCGCCTGAGGTAATGCCGCGGGTGATTGAGCGGGCGTCGACGTTTGCCGATAACACTGTTAAGGCGGCGGCTCTGCAAACCACGCAGCGGCTCTACGAGTTCATGGATCCGCGCGTGTCCAAGACGCGCGGCCTTGTACGCGTGGCAGAGCTCAACGACATGGAGCTTACGAACATTTGCGTGTTTGGCGATGCCGATAACGACACCTGCATGGTGGCTGACGCCGGCGTGGGCGTGGCCATGGCAAACGGCAGCGACGCCACCCGCGCCGCCGCCGATTTTGTAACCGCCAGCAACGATGAAGACGGCATCGCGATCTTTATCGAGGAGCATCTGCTGTAGCGCCGGGGGAGAGCCACCGCAAAGGGGGCAGGCGCCTTTGCGGTGGCCTCAGGCGATTTGGTCGAATTGATACCTAAAATCTGTGTGAAAATTCAAATATGGTTGTCTGAACATCATGCTTCTAACCACCGATGGGTTTTTAGATATTCTCATCAATTTGGTAGGATATTCATCCCGGTTAATGACCCCCGCTCACGGTCGATTTCCGACCGTTCACAGGATGTTTGCTCTTGAGCAAAATGTTGTGCAAATAAATCTAATGCCATTAAATAATAGGCAACTAAATTACCAGCAGAAACAAAAAATAGATAGCGAATAAACGAAGGCAAATCCGAGCAATTGTCAAGAGAATTGAGAACTCACTACAAAACTATCGGTTTTTGTTGCTCAGATGTTTAAACAATCGTTATAATTGCATTACTAAACGAGCGCAATTACAGATTGCGCAGATACGTTTGATAGTGAAAGAGCAAGATCGCGGTCTCTTGGGGAGGAGACATCGATGAAAGCGAATTCGGACAAATCTAAGCAGAGTAATAAATCGACGCGCCGTGTGCTGGCAGGCGTTTTGTGCGGAGCCTCCGTGTTGAGCCTGGTACTGTCGCTCGTCATGCCCCCGATCTCGCAGGCCATTGCCAACGATGCCCAGACGGTTTCTGCCGAGGAAACTGTGATGGGGGGGGGTTCCTCAAGTGAGTCTATTGATGTAGGCAACACTACTAATGGTGATGTCGAAAACCAGAATAGTGATGATGCCGAGGATGACGCGAGCGAGGATACCGTCGATGCAGACTCGGCTGCTGATGGTGCGGAAGCCAAGGGTGCGGATGACGGTGCTAACGGCGAGGGCGCAATCTCACTTGCTGCAGAGAATGAACCGACTCATGAAATTAGCAGCGGGACAGATCTGAAGTCAAAGCTCCTTAACAAGGATCTACGCGATGGAAACGGTGCTGCTACTTTTAAGCTAACTGCCGATATTGAGTGCGACGATGAGATTCGGCTTGAAGGGGCAAACACCAAGATCACCTTGGACTTAAATGGCTTCAAGATTAAGCACGATAGTAGTGCCAGTCCGTTGTTCGATGTTGCAGATTATGCGACGCTTACGGTCATGGATTCCGGGAAAGTACCGGAGAAAGTTGCCGACGGCCAGCAGCTGCAAGATAAGGACGAGCACCTGACACCTGAAAATTATGGCAAGACGGCAATAATGTCTTATGACGGTAATGAAGTTCCGGAAGATCTTACCTATTACGTAACCGAATCGGCTGCAAGTGGTGTAGGTACCACTGAGAAGATCAAAGAGTACAAGGCGACTATTAAGGGTGCAATTGTTGGAGTCACCAAGAACTCCAAGATGAGGCTCATTAACGTTTACCAACATGGCACGTTTAACCTCGAAAGTGGCGCTATTACGCAGAAAAAGGACTGCAACGTCGGCAACCTCATCTATGCCGAGAACGGCTCTGCCGTCAATATGAGCGGCGGATACGTTTGCGGCGCTTCCGGCTCGGGTGACGGCGCGGGCATTATGGTATCCAACGAGAAAGGCGACGTCTCGACCCTTAAACTGACTGGCGGCGTCATTGCCGGCAACAGCGCTAATAGGGGCGGTGGTGTGTATGCCCGTTATTCCGAGGTTGCCATAACTAATGGCATAATCTCCGGTAATAGCACACTCGGCGCGGGACTCGGTGGCGGCATTATGGCCGAGGGCGGCATCGTGACCGTTTCTGATGGCTATATCACGAATAATAGAATGGCTAAGTTCTGCGGCCACGATGGCTGGGGTGACCATGGCGGCGCTGGGCTTGCTGCCAATAACGGCGCCCATGTCACCATTTCCGGTGGCCAGATTACTGGCAATTATTCTGAAGAAGCTGGTGGTGGCGTTTACGTTACCGATGTGGATCGAAATGAGGAGTCTTCTCGTTCTGGAATGGCGTTGCTGAATATCACGGGAGGAATTATTGCCTCTAATGTGAGCAACCGATCCGAGGGTGCCGGCATTCGTGTGGGCCAGATGGTTGACGCGATGATTAACGGAACTACGAGCAGCAAGGTCTACATTACGAATAACCATTGCATGTCTCGCTTTGACTGGGGCGGCGGCGGCATCTTTGTCCAGGGAAACTCGAATGCGGGTAAGGAATATACTGCTGGTAGATTATTTGTATACAACTCGTACATTAGCAGCAATACCGCCGGTGGCTATGGTGGTGGCGTTGCAGTCTGCCCGACGGGCAAGACGCTGGTGACGAACACTGACGGCACTGCAATCTTTGGCAATATATCTGCTGGCAATGAGCAAAATGCTGATGGCGATGAGCAGAATGCCAACGGTTACGATCCGGCAACTAACAGTGGTAATGAAGGCAAGCCCCATCTTTCAAGTGGCGGTAGCGAAAAGAATCAAGATCAAGATGCATACAACTCGGAGAAGTTCCGCGAGAACGGCCATGCCGATTTCTTCCTTGCGGCAAAGGATGGCCATAAGGAACCGCTTGCGGCAATAATCGGCAAGATGCTCGGCGGCGGAGACGCCAAGTATTCGGGAAGCAAAGAGCTCAATGAAGCTATAAAAATTCCTGCCGATGGCGGCGTGCAGATTTATCGGAGTATCGGATTGACTTCGGATGTTCATGTTGGCGACGCTGAAGCAAATAATGCACAGGCGGCTGCTACAACCTTCATCACGGGCAACTATTCCTGGGACCATGGCGGCGGCATCATGTCGAACGGCGACCTGTACCTAGGCGTGCCTGCGGATACGTACGTCTACCCAAGCCTTAAGCTAAAGGCGTCAAAGGCGCTGAAAAATAAGCAAACCGAAAAAGAAGAAATGCTCACAAAAGATCAGTTTTCTTTCGCGGTTTATCGCAAGGATTCGGATACTGCGACGGCGCCTTCTTGGAAAAATGACTCTTTCAGCGATGGTGACTGCACCTTAGTCGGGTCTGCCAAGAATGACGCTGAAGGTAACATCACGTTTGACCTTGGTGAACAGTTCGTAGATAAGACTGTTGTGGCTAACAAGATTACATACTACTTGGTCGAACAGACCGGTGGAGACTCTGACATTGAGTACGACCACACTGTGTACGAGATCGAGGTGCAGCTCACGGACAACGAAACTTTGCTCATGAATGTGCCGAAGAAGGATGATTCAAGTCAGAACGTTCCGCTTTACGTCCATAACTATACGATTACAAGCGTGAGTGCGACCAGGCGCTCCGGAGGTTCAACAAAAGCGCTGGGCACTATGGAAAGAGACGGCGAAGGCTATTATTCGATTATCGACTCCAACGCGGAAAAGACCTTCACCAACAAGTACACTCCGTACACCTCCAGCGGCTCCTGGACTCCTAAGGCGACTAAGGTCGTTAAGGGTGGCGAGATGAAGGAGTTTACGCTCGAGTTTGCGAATAACCCGGACTTCAACAACGCTCAGACGGTTAAGACTTGGGTCGATGGCGACAAGTCCCAGACGCTTTCGTTCTTAAATGCGTCTGGTGAGGGGATTAAGTACTCGCTCTCTGATATCACGAAGAATCCCTTCACTGCCGGTGATCCTACGGGCCGTGGCGCTTCCAAGACCTTTACGTACTACGTGTGCGAGAAGAATGAAAGTTCGATTTTCTCGCATTACAAGTTCGATCAGTCGGTCTATAAGCTCGACGTCACGATGACGGATCAGAAAGATGGCACGATCGCTGCCACGAATGTGACCTACACCCAGACCAAGGACGCTGACGGCAACCCCATCGACGAAGCCGTTCAAACTCCGGTGAAATACAACGACGGATCCGATACTTCTAAGCCGACCTCCATCCCCACCTTCACCAACACCTACTCCACTTCATTGCCCCTTTCTGGTATGTCGGGCGTCACTCTGACGTACCTTGCCGGCGCGGCGGTGCTTTGCGCTGCTGCGGCCTGGATGCACATTCGTCGCAAGGCGAATGCGAAGGGAGGCGAGCGTCGTGAATAAGAAAGTTTGCTCCTTCCCGATCTTGTTTGCGCTGCTTGCCCTCCTGATCGGCATCTGCGCGGTTGTGTTCCCCGCATCCGCGCAGGCCGCGCCGACCTCGACCGGTTCCATCACGGTGAGCGGCACCGTGGCGCGCAGCTACGACGCCTACCAGATCTTTAGCGCCAACGTCGTCGACGGCGACAGCGACGCCAAGATCGCCACCGACCTCGCCTGGGCAAGCGACGCCGCGCGCGACGCTGTCCTGCCTGTGC
>DYAA01000046.1 GCA_019419405.1 Collinsella sp.
CCGCCATATCTACCTCAACTAAATCGATTTACCAAACCGTTCGGCCAACAATTCGACCTCCCACCCCCAATCGAAACAAAAGCGGCGCATACTGATAAACGTTTGACGCTGTTTATCAGTTTTACCAACCCCATCGGAAGGTGTTTCATGGTCGCATTCGATCGCAATCCGCAAGACTTCAAGTATCTGCGTCTGCTGTCGAAACAATTTCCCACCGAGCAATCCGCGTTTACCGAGATCATCAATCTCTCGGCCATCCTCAACCTGCCCAAAGGCACCGAGCATTTTATGAGCGACGTGCATGGCGAGTACGAAGCCTTTATGCACATCCTCAACAACTGCTCGGGCGTCGTGCGCGAGCATGTCGACGAGATTTTTGGCGGCACGCTTTCCTTTGACGAAAAGGGCGAGCTGTGCACGCTCATCTACTACCCGCACGAGAAGATCGAGCTGGTCCGCAGCCAGCGCGAGGACTCGCCCACCTGGTACAAGACGATGCTTGACCAACTCATTGTGGTTGCCCGCTCGCTTTCGAGCCGTTATACGCGCTCCAAGGTGCGTAAGGCCATCCCACGCGATTACGCCTATATCATCGACGAGCTGCTGCACACGCACCCGGACGAGAACAACTATCGCGTGCGCTATCACGAGCGCATCGTGGAGTCCATCCTGGAGACCGCAAGCGCCGACGACTTTATCGAGTCGCTTGCCTCGCTCATCAAGCGCCTGGCCGTCGACCACCTGCACCTGGTGGGCGACATCTTCGACCGCGGTGGCGGCGCGGCCAAGATTATGGACCGCCTGCTCACCTACCATTCACTCGACATCCAGTGGGGCAACCACGACCTGCTGTGGATGGGCGCTGCGGCCGGTGAGCCCGCCTGCATCGCCACGGTGCTGCGCAACAACCTACGCTACGACAACTACGAGATCCTGGAGAACGACTACGGCATCTCGCTGCGTGAGCTTGTCGCCTTTGCCGATGCCACCTACACCGCCGGTGAGTCCATCACCCCGCTGATCAAAGCCATTAACGTCCTGCTTTTTAAGCTCGAGGGTCAGATTATCCAGCGCCACCCCGAGTTCGACATGGCAGATCGCCTGCTGCTCGACAAGATCGATCACGACGCCAGCACGGTCACGCTTGCTGACGGCAGCGTATGGCCGCTCACGACCAACGACTTCCCCACCGTCGATCCAGCGGACCCCTACACGCTCACGCCCGAGGAGCAGCACATCATCGACAAGCTCGTGTCTGAGTTTGTCACCGCCGATCACCTGCATCGCCACATCGATTTCCTCTATACCCACGGCTCCATGTATAAGGTCGCCAACGGCAATCTGCTCTTCCACGGCTGCGTGCCGCTCAACGAAGACGGCACCTTTAGCAGCATGAACTGCCTGGGCACCTGGCACGCCGGCCGCGATTATTTTGATTTCTGCGACCATATCGCCCGCCGCGCCTGGCGCGTTGGCGACCGCGATGCCCTCGACTGGATGTGGTACCTGTGGATCGGCTTTAACTCACCCGCCAGCGGACGCCTGGTGCGTACCTTTGAGCGCGCCTATATCGCCGACAAGAGCACCTGGGTCGAGCCGATGGACCCGTACTTTACGCTTACCAAGTCGCCCTCGGTCTGCGACGACATCATGCGCGAGTTTGGCGTCGCGCCCATGGCATGCTCACCGACCGGTCACATCATCAACGGCCACACGCCCGTTAAAACCACCAAGGGTGAGCAGCCCATCCGCGCCGAGGGCAAACTGCTGGTCATCGATGGCGGCTTCTGCCGCGCTTACCATCCCAAGACGGGTATCGCCGGCTATACGCTCATCTCGAGCTCGCGCGGCTGCCGCCTCAAGTCGCACCGGGCCTTTACGACGGTTGCCGAGGCACTCACCCGCAACGTCGATATCGAAAGCGAGACCAACCGCTTTGACGAGGCCGACCGTCGCCGCATGGTGAGCGACACCGATACTGGCGCCAAGATCCGCAGCCAGATCCAGGACCTGCGCCAGCTGCTCGATGCATATAGAAACGGTGCTATCGAGGAGCGCGCCTAGCACCACCCGTGAGGATTGGCTAAACTGTGCCAAGTTTTTCATCCCCGCGGCGCTTCGGCGCCAGCTTAAGGCAGGTACAATGCAAAAGCTCCTTGCGCAGATCATGAAATTTGGCGTCGTCGGTGTCATTGCCACGGTCATCGACTTTGGCATTATGAATCTGCTCCACTACGGTCTGGGCCTCAACATCCTAATCGCCAACACCAGCGGCTTTATCATCTCACTCATCTTTAACTACCTCGCAAGCATGAAATACGTGTTTGCGCACAAGGAAGGCATGAGCCGCCGCCGCGAGTTCATCATCTTCGTCGTGCTGTCCGTGATCGGCCTGGCACTCAACGACGGTATCGTGCTGACACTCAACGCCGGCCTGGGGCTCGAGGCCAATATCGCCAAGATTTGCGCCACCGCGCTTGTCATGGTCTACAACTTTGTGACCCGAAAGATCTTCCTGGAAGGCGATGAGACCAAGTAACTCGCAACCTTACAGCTTTACAATGCCCACGGATGACGCGCGTCGAGCGCTGTGTTGTTCGTGGGCATTGCTCGTTTACGGGCAAATTTTCAACGTTTGCGGATTAGCTCTTGAAAATTTGGCGAGTTCGTATAGTTCTTGGCAAGGACCTTACGTTTCCCTTGCAAAAGCTCTAAAGTATCCTCTGCTCGATTCATCAACGCATTGGATGTGATTACGTGCGCAAGGCACTGGCACAACCTCATACCAAGCAGTTCCTCAAGTTCGCTGTCGTGGGCCTTATCTCCTTTGGCATCGACTGGGGTATGCTCATTGCGCTCGTCGAGCTGTTCCACCTCGACTTTTTGATGAGTACCACAGTCTCGTTTATCACGTCCGTCGTGGTCAACTACTGGCTCAGCATGAAGTACGTGTTCGACCATCGCGAGGGCATGAGCCGCAAGCGCGAGTTCACGATCTTCACCATCCTGTCGGTGATCGGCCTGGGCCTCAACGACCTATACATGTTTGTGGGCGTCACGTTTTTGAGCATCGGCTACCAGGCCATGAAGGCCATCGCCACGTTCTTGGTCACCTGGTACAACTACTTTAGCCGCCGCTTCTTCCTCGAGGGCGCACGGTCGTAGTCGATTCATTATTAGCTTGAATGTATAACCGGTTGGAATTCCCGTTCCAACCGGTTTTTTGTTTGCCGAGAGGCCCGGCGACCCGGTCTCATTCGCATGAAAAACGGGCGGCCCGGATGTTTGTCCGAACCGCCCGTCTGGCGCGCTATGTCGAGGCCTCTAGCCTGTAACGTAATACCAGACCACGTTGTCGCCGTTGGAGAGAACGTAGTTGCTGCAGGCCGTCATGGGCGTTGTGCCGTTGACGGAGTACATCCAGCCTCTCGTGCCACCGTACTGTTTCTCGGCCAAACCACCAATCGCGGAGACATACGTGCCGTACGACGAGCCATGTGCGTTAACGGAAAGGCCCAGCGCGCACAGGGCATCATAGACGGTAGCGCCTTCGTTAAAGGTAAAGGTGCCACCAGAGGACACAGGATTGCCCACAGCGCTCGATGTGACCGAAACCGTCACTGTTACGTAGCTGGACTCCTGCGAGCCGCTCTGGCCGCCCGAGGAGGCGTTTCCACCATTAGAGGATGAGGCTCCATCAGACGACTGACCGCCGCCCGAAGAAGCACCGCCAGACACATTGGAAGTATCGCCGGCTCCCGTATTCTGGGCAGCGGATTTATCTCCAGACTTCTTGCCGTCCCGACCATCGGACTTCTTGCTATCCGAGCTTTTATCCGATTCCTTGTTTGAAGACTCGGTATCGTCCTTGGACTCATCCTTTGCGTCATTCGATGACTTGGAATCCTTGGAACTGGCCTCGACCGAAGTCGTAGTCGAGCCAGACGCCTTGGTGTCCTTGGTGACGACGCTCTCCCCCGTCACGGTCTGAATGATCCAGTCGATGGACCAGGCACCGCTTGTGGAAGGATGGACGAAACCCAGCGAGACGACGATCAGAATGGTGCACACGGCAGTCAGAACACCAAGGAGCGCCTTGCGACGAGGGGCGGACGCCGCCGAAGCGGCGCCCTTTTGCTTTGGATCGTCAAGCTGGATAAACGAGGAATCTGGTTGCTTGGGGTCAGCGTCCTTGGATTTATTGGACACAGCCCTCACCTACCGACGTTTGGTGAACACGAACACGCCGACGATGGCGAGACCGATGACGCCGGCGGCGATGCCAACGATGGCGAGCGGGTTGGTGCCAGTCTCCTGCTCGGCAGTACTAGAGGACTTCTTAGCAGTGGTCGTGGAAGCAGCACCCGTATCGGACTTGGAATCGGACTTCTTGTCGGACTTGCTGTCCTTCTTGTCAGACTTCTTCTCGTCCTTCTTATCGGACTTATCGGAGTCCTTCTTGTTGGACTTGTTGTCCTTGGTCTCGGTCTTGGTCGACACCGTCGTCTTGGTCACCGGCTTCTTGCCCGGGGCAATAGCGCCGCCCTTCGAGCCGGAGCCAGAACCCGCGCCAGCGCCAGTGCCGGAACCAGTACCGATACCAGAACCGCCGCCATTCGAACCAGCGCCGCCATTACCGCCAGGGTTAACGGCATTCTTGGTCCACTTGGCATACAGTGTCAGATCGGCCGTCACCGGCGTGCTAAAGTCATACGCCTGCGTGCAAGCCTCATCGGTATACCAGCCAGCGAAGGTGTAGCCATCGCGCGTCGGATCGGCCGGCTTGACCAACTTGCCGTCGGCCGTAGTCTGGGAGTCGACCTTAGAACCCTCGCCAGTCTCAAACGAGACCTTAACGCCACCACTCAGCTTGAAAAGCGTGCCGGAATCGTTGATGTAGTAGAGGTTACCCTTGGCATCGCAGGCAATCGGCGAGTCACAGTAATTGTTGTGTCCCGCTGCGCTAAACGCACCGGTCGCCTGCGCGTCACCCATCTTGTAGCGATACACGCCACCGCCCGAGGTGTAGCTCACATAGTCGGAAGTCGCACCATAGTTGACAGTGAAATAAACGTACGCGTCATCCGCCTGGACACTCACGAGCGGTGCGCCCTTGATGCCACCGGTAGGAAGCACGGAGCCATCGGCAGACGAAACCAACGTCGTAGCAAAGTCATTATCAAGGTCGACAATCGCCAGCGCCGAACCGCCAGAAACCTCGCCACCGACAATTAGCTTATTGCCATACAGCGTGGGCATGCAGGCACAACCCGTAAGACCAAGATCGATGACGCGTTCTTCGGAAATGCGCGAAGAGGCCCTTGCGTTTGCGTCCGACAGTGCCAGCACGTGGAGCTTGCCGTCACGCGAGATCACATAGGCATGCTTGCCGTCTTTGGACAGTACACAGCCGGAGTTGACGATGGCACCAACCGAAACGCTGCCGAGCACATCACCCGTCGACTTGCTAAGCATCTCAACGGTACCCGCACTCGTCGGAACCAGAATATAGCCGTCGCCCACTGTAGCGCTCGTCCAGTAGTAGCCCTCATCAGCATTAACATGCTGCCAAGAAACAGCGCCGGTCAGTATATTAATACGCGTCAGGTGACCGTTATTGTACGTACTCGTTCCATAGTCGACATCAACGGTGCCAACGTAGAGATAGTTGCCATCGACCGTCAGCTGGGAATTTGACTGGGCAGATTTGCTCACAGAGTCAGTGACCCAAACCGTCGTCAGCGTATCGGCCGTCAGAGCCTGGACCGCTCCGCCGTCGAGCGGGACGATGACCAAGCCTTTCGTATAAATCGGACGCGTGGTGTAGCCAATCGCAGTCTGAAGGTTCGACTCGGCAAGCACCTTGCCCGACTCGGCGTCGATCTTAAGCAAACGCTTGTTCACGGCAAGGTAAACGTTGCCGTTCACGACAATAGGCTCACTCGCATTGGGATACGTGGCACCCGAGTAGGCCCTCCAATCGAACGTCCAAGAGCTTGCCAGCGCGCCCGTAGGCGTGGACACGTTCTTGACCACCGCATTGGAATTGCCACTCCAGTCGGCTTTCCAATCGGTCGGGCGCGAAGCGCTCGGATCGACTACGACTTCATCGGGATTAGGAACGGTGTCGCCAGGGGCGTAAGCCCAGACGATTTTGTCGCCCGACTTGAGCACGTAATCGCTATCGAGCTGAGGCCCGGGAACGCCGTTGACAAAGAACGACCATGCACCCGACAGCTCGGTGCCATCAAGCGGGGAGACAAGACTATGAACACCCCAATAACCAAATTGGTCGTACATCTTGGACTCAATGCCAATGGCATCGAAGTAGGCAGCGGAAGCGTCCTTGATCGTCGTGCCCTCGACAAACACCTGCGTCGAAGGATCGGTCCAGCGCTGCGCCTTCTCATCCTTCTTACCGATGATCTCCATTGAAACGGAAACCTGGCCGGGCATGGTTCCATCAAAGCCATAGACCCAGGTAACCTTGTCCCCGGCCTTGAGTGTGTAATTGCCCGCGCCGACATTGGCCGCCTGACCGTTAACGAAGAACTGCCAGAATTTCCAAGTGTTTTCGTTAACTTTCTCGCTCGAAAGCGTCACGGTCTTGTTGAACGGTGAAGTCAGCGACTCGAGATACCAGCCGTACGTGCCTTTTCCCGTTTTGGCGCCAATGCCGGCCTTTTTAAAGGCCTGCTCGGAAAGATCAGCAGCGGTCGTGCCCTCTTCCACCAAAGCTGTCGTGGGCTGCGCCCATGTCTGCTGAGCGCCCGAGGCGTCCTGGCCGACAACGGTGCAGCTAACGGGAATCTGATTGGCGGGCGCGGGGTCACCGTACTTCGAGTAGCACCAGACGACGGAGTCGCCGTCCTTGAGCGTGTAGCCGCCGGCGCCGACCGCGGAGACGCTGCCGTTGACGAACAGCTGCCAGTGCGCGCCGGTCGCCGGGTCGTAGGCGAGCGTGCGGCCCGCGTCGAAGGGCGACGTGATCGAGTTGAGCGCCCAGCCCCAGGAGCCGTTGGGGTCGTAGTCGGCCTTGAGGCCGGCCTGCCTGAAGAGCTGC
>DYAA01000047.1 GCA_019419405.1 Collinsella sp.
GTCGTAAGGCCCGGTGTGCATGCATTGAACGCAAAGGCCCTCGTCGACCCTTAGCAGCTCGACCGCCGAGAAATCTAGCTTCTTTTTGGCGGCGGCTTCCGAAACGGCCCAGTCGAAGTCCTCGCGAGTGACGAAATCGGGCAGACGGATGCACGAGATGAAGTTGAAGTCGTCCTTCCGCGCGTAATCGATCCCGCCATCGGCGCGGTCTTGCCACCAGAAGCCCTCGAGTGGCAGCACGACGAAGTCGAAATAGCCCTCGATTTCCCGCGGACCCTTCTTCGACATCTTGATGGCATATGCGACGCCGTAGAGCAGCGGCAACGCGTTCTGGTACTCGCCGCCTTCGGCATTGGGATCGCCCTTGCCCCGCACGGCAACGTAGCTCATAGGCGGAACGGTTACGACGTCCGGCTTGCCCGACGGCCTGTAGAGCTCCCTGAACTCCTTCTTGAAATCGTATGCCATCGCAACAAACCTCCCTGAGCTTGGGGTTCCGTCGATATCCGACCAAATATAGCAATGGGCGCGGCTTCGGAAGACGCCGCGCCCATTGCCGGATATTATAACATAGAATCGAACGTCTGTTCTATTCCCACTCTTTCACGCTCGTTTTTCGCGGCGCCATTCCAATTGGGTCTAGTTTGGCTGTCGGTTTTGTCCACCTTGCCGCCGAATCCCTCCGTGCGTCCTCGCGTACGCGTTTGGGACAAACCCTGGGACAAATTCGCAAACTATTTCGAAACCGCAAGCCCACAGTTTCATTTTTGTCCCGGGGACAAAAGCGGCAAGGCTTTGAGGTCCGGAACCGCTCAAAAGGGATGCCAAAACGGTTGTTTTCCCTCTTTGGCGCTTGCCTAGCGAAGTGAATCGTGGCCAGTGGCTTTACCGTCTTACGTTCCCGCAGATCAGAAGGGATGTGCAAGAGCGATGACCGAAAGAATCGTCGCAGGCGGCTTATTCACCCAAGAGTTCAACGGTTCCACTTTCAAATGCATGGGGAAATGCGAATGACCTCAATGTGCTCCCGAACTCGGCGCTAACGTAAACGCCGACTCCGTCGAGCGAAGACAGGCTAATATGAGTCACAACACCGTCTCCAAGGCCGATATGTCCAAGATGGCTTCCAACTGGGGGCAGGGTTTACCGATAGGGACAACATGAAGAAATGCAGTGCCCTCGGAGTCCTGCTCAGTAATTCCGTCAGCGTTCTTCTCAAGCCAATCCAGAAGAGCAATCGGATCGTCCATCACGTCAGGTGGCGGAGTTGGCATGGAAGGCAGGTTCTTGTTGGTATTCACCTATTGTACGCTCGTCGTCGTGCACGGCCAAACGGACAGCGTCCCGGATTCGATAGCTACATGCGATGGGTTTCGAGCTAAGTGCTCTTGAGCATAGCGTTTCACGTACCGGTGTTCATGAGCGGCAAGGATTGCTGTTTCGGGCTCGATCTGAGGGTGCGTGACTGCGGTCTCTCTTGCTGTTCAGCTCGCCCAGTCTGCATCTTGGTTCCTCGACAGCGCAGCTTGGTTAAACGCCGAAGGTTCAGCTATCTTCGTCAGCTAGCATGAAAGCAATCCGAAGGGAGGACGCATGAAGATCACAATCGAAGAGCGAGAAGCGGCTCAAGATATAGAAGTCACGATCGTCTGCGTAAGGGCCGATCGCCGCGTGCTTGATATAGCGGCTCGGCTGTGCATGCTTGACAGGAAGGTGACGGGCACGGCCGACGGCTGCACGCGCGTGCTGAGCGCAGAAGACGTCCTGTTCATCGAGTCGGTCGACAAGCACACGTTCATTTATACGGCCGACACGGTTCTCGAGACGGGGCTACGCCTTTACGAGATGGAGGAGCGCCTGGCGGACTGCGACTTCCTGCGCATCGCGAAAGGTTGCATCGTCAACTTCCGCGCAATCACCGCCCTCAAGCCCGACGTCAACGGCAGGATCATCGCCACCTTGGAAAACGGTGAGCAGGTCGTTATCTCGCGCCAGTATGCGCCCGACGTCAAATCGAAGCTCGGCCTGAAGTAGTCGAAACGAAGGAAGGGAGACTGAAATGATTAACAGGGACATTATCGACACCGATAAAAAGACGCCCGTGGAAAACCTCGGACAACTCGTGAAAAGCACCTGTATCGGCTTCACTGTTGCCATGATAGCCTTCTTGGCATTAGGGACTTGTTTCGCTGATGACACCGCCAAACAGGGCATTAACTATTGCTGGTCGATTCTCGCCGCGTGCGTCATCGTCCCCGCGCTGCAGTTCGTGTTCTTCACGCCTGCGGTGATCAGACGGATGGCGTATCCCGCGCGCCTGGTGCTGTTCAGCGTTTGCCTCTACGCAGCCCTCTGTGCATTGGCGTTTGTCTTTGCTTGGGTTTCCGCGGACAACCCCGGGGCGTGGGTTACCTTCACGGTTGTCTATCTCGCCATCCTGGCGGTCCTCACTCTTGCTTTCAACGCCAAGCTGAGCCGCGAGACCCGCGAATTGAACGACAGGCTCGCGGAATACCGCAAGAGCAGGGAGACGGAATAAGGGTATAGCTGAGCACTATCGATGCTGGGCAAATCCTTACTCCCGATCCTCGGATTACCGCCCAGTGCGAGGGCCTGATGCCAAGGCCGGCGCAGGGCGATGCTCGGCCCCGTTCGCTACCCCAAGCGCTTCCTGCGCGGTCATGCCCTTGTAGCCCTCGTTTGTACGCATAAGCGGGTTCATGCGCAGGGGATGTCGATCCAGGTGCTGATTGCTCGGTCAGCCTGATCGGATTGGAGGAAGACGACCTCGTGTTCAGCATAGGCGATGGCGAAACTTCCTACGTATTGCGGTCTACCCAAGCCATCATTCGGTCCTCCTCGGTTTCGAAACTTGAATTTTTTTAAAGTTTCGAAACCGAGAAGACAATATGCACAGGGACGCATCGAGGAGCAATTCCCAGTCGCGCCATGTCAGCAGCGATGCCGGGCGCATTCACGCGTGCTACAATGCGGCCATCAGAGATGAAAACACAGTCCCCGTCGGGTAGTCGTGGGCGTGCGGATGTCCGCATCAGTAACCTGCCTCCTTGGTTGTCCCTTCTCTGCATGGTTATCTACATAAAGGAGGAGCCAACCATGCAGATCAGCGTGTCGTCCACCCTGACCGTATATCATGACGGCCAATTCTGGGTCGGGCTGGCGGAGCATGTCGAGGACGGCAGATACGGCGTCGCCCGCTTCGTCTTCGGCGCGGAGCCGTCCGATGAGGAGATTCTGCAATTCGTTACAAGCAAATGGGAGAAGTTCTCATTCTTCGGTGGCGAACCGGCTGAGGCAAGCAAGCCCGCGAAGAACCCCAAGCGGCGTGCTCGCGAGGCGGCGAAAGCCCTCAAGCAGCCAGCGATGAGCACCAAGGCGCAGCAAGCTCTCGCGGCACAGCGGGAAGCGATGAAGCGGGAGTCGGCTCAAGCAAGAAGCCAGCGTCGCGCGGATGAGGCGGAGGCGCGCTTCGAGCAGCGAAAGCTGAAGCGCAAGCAGAAGCATCGTGGGCATTGATCGCCATTTGCAGCAAGGCAAACCATATACAGCAGCGGTGCCAGTTCCACTTGAAGCCGACGCCGCGTAGACGCTGATGGTGATGGCTATGCACGGGCACGGGTGCGTCACCGCACTTCACAGCTTGTTTCTCAAGTATTTGGGGCGCGCGGCGTTCAAAAATGCGGAGCGACTCCGCATGGCTCGAGACTGAGCCGAGGTGCCCTACTTCTCGCCCTCCAGCAGCCCCACGATGCGGTCGATGTCGACGGCAAAGCGAGGCCTTCCCTCGCGCTCGTAGCGGTCGAGGTACGCCTGGCACTCGGAGACAATGCGCTTGGTGTTGCCGTCGATGATGCGCTGGAGCGTCTCGTAGTAGGCCGAGCCCTCGGTCCTGAAGCGGCGCTGGTAGGACTTGGTTATGGGGAACATCTTGATGTAGTGGATGCCGTGGCGACAGCGGGGGCGCGTCGTGGGGCGGGGTGGCAGCGCAAAGTACTGGTCTTTGGGCACGTTGGGAGCGATGTTGGAACGCAACGGCACGGCGAAGTCCCTGCGCTTCCCGCGGAAACGCAGCCTCGCCACCACGATGCAGGGGCGATTGTGCTTAAGCATGAGCTCGCGGTCGCCCTCGACGAGGTCGAAGAAGTCCTGGGAGATGGATACGATCTTCATCGGTTACGCCCCCCTTCATACGAAGCGGGGCCCGCATCGCTGCAGGCCCCTACAGGTGGGCGATATTCTACGCCTTGCGGCACCCCGTCGCCCACGGAGGTTAAACGTACACGTAAGCCGTACTCTGAAAGCCGCGGCTTCCGGCAAGTAGTTTATACCACGAAAGGTCGCTTTCAATGCGCATAGCTCGCAAAATAACACTCGCTGGGCCGTCACCCTTGGCAGTTACCCTCCAATCTTCATTGGAGTCAGCAGGTCAATTCATATAGTCATGGGGGTTTATCCTAAAGAGAATCTATTTTATACCCCCATAACCAAAGAATTTCCTATTCCCACTCGATAACAAGATCCGCAGGTAGAAGTGTAGTCCAGTTATTTGCACCACAAATTAACAGGCGTTTCTTCAACTGAATTTGGTCCTCATTTGGTCCCCACGCATAAAACTGAAAGGCCGATTCAAGATCTTTAATCAACTGGATCATCCTTTGGTGGGCATTTGACCCAACGATATTTCTCATCGTCAAGGCGCGCGGCCAACTCATGGCAATCTCTATAGCGCAATGCTATAGGTTTAGGGAAAAGATCGTCTTTTACGGAAGCAATCAACTCGTGAGGCGCATTGTTGTCTATCAGCGAAATCATTGCAAGAACATATCCGCTATAAAGACCGTCCACATAACCCGTTTGGTGCAAATTTTCAATAAGTAAATCATTTGGCAAGCCGCCATATCCACTTGGCAGTAAGCCTTCTTCTACGAGCTGAGAAGACCATAGGGAGATAATCTCATCCTCGTCTTTCTTGCTAAGTTTTCCTAGAATATCATCAATATCAATGCCCTGAACTTTATCGTTAAGGTATGCGAACAAAATCCGAATGAGGGCCTTGGCCATCGAAGACAACTCGCGATTGATTTCTTCCTTTACCTCACTAGCGACTCCGTCGCCCAATTTTGTTTCTTTATTCATATCCTTTATCCTTCCTAGCGGCATGTCCCGAAGCAATATGCTCCGACTCGTCAACAAAGGAAGCACTTGCTAAGCAAGCGCATACCCCCTCTTGAAACGCTCGTCAAAGGGGCAGAAATCGCTATAAAAATGGCCGTCAATAAGCTGTGAACCATTCGATTGACGTATCGACCGCCTTGATTCCTCGTTTTCCTCCTTTGTTGTTTTGTGTAGCCCTAAACTGAACACACTTCGGAGTCGGTATCCAATCAATCTTCTATTGGTAGTCGTTTGCATACGAACTATAGAAGAGCGCCTTGCAATCGACATCGCTGTAGCCCATAACGGCATCCTGCACATCGGCGCGCAAGAGGTTAAGCACCTTGTATACGCCCCCTCCCATGTCCCCAACGAAAAGCACCTGCTTAAACACGTCGGGATACTCACGTAGATAGGCAACGTACCCCCTGAGCTTGGCAAGCGTGTCACTGAGGAAATCTCCGTGCGGGTCGACGATCGACGGTTTGATTGTCCCGTCACCGTCCTTCACGAAGAAGAGGAAGTCTGGATGCAGGGCCTTGCGTCCCACCGAAGACATGTACGGAATCGAAAACGCCTTGGCAGACATGCTGCCCGACGGATTGCGATAGAAGGCAACCGTGCGATTCTTTGCCAATTCGTTCCTAACGATATAGTCTTCCGCCGGGTTCAGGTCGAGCGGGCAGAGGCCGTCCTCTTTCTGCACGATATGGCACGGATACTTAGCGAAGTCATCCGACGTGCTGGCAGACGTGGGCCACTCTATCTTTGTGAGGCGCTTGCCTTCGGTTTCACGGGCCAGCTCGTCGTAACGCTGCTTTGCCGAGTCGTTAAGGTAGTCATAATCGCCAGATCCATCGACCTTATCGAAGTATTCCTTTCGGCATTGAGCCGCCCAGCCCTCGAGCGCATCAACGATGGCCTGCGTGCGCACCGCTGCGGCAAGGCGCAGGTCGCACTCGGGGCGCCCAAGCTCCTTGAAGTTGACGCGACGATACTCATTCGCAAACTCCTTAGTGAAATGTATGTCGGCGTCGCGGGCGGCCTTTCTGAGGCCCTCGGCGTCCGTGCGGGCTTCCTCCTGCTCCTGGTCCTCAGTCTCGTTGAGCTTGTCGAGCGTGATCTTGACGGTCTCGGCAACCTCTACGTCGTGTTTGGCTTCGCGGTACTCGTCCTCGTTAGCAACGATGTATCCCTTGAGCTTCTGGACGAACTGTTTTTTCACGTCGGCCGCGGCATTGACATCGAGGCCAGTCTCGACAAGCAGAGTCGCCGTCTTAACCAGGCTCTGGAATTCGTTTCTAGCCTTCTTCGGAATGCGCTGGACGGGGATGGAATCGAAGGCTGTGCGGATGCCTTGCCACTCCTGATGCGTGAAAGACTGCTCGCGTTTGGTGGGCGGCTTGGGCTTTGCCATGGGCACGGGTTTTACGACCGAGACGGGCTGGGTCGGCTCGGTCTGTGTGGAACTTGGCTCAGGTGTCGCAGGTTGCTGCGGGGCAGACGCTGCAACGTAGTTGCCCGTTGTGGGCTGAGGCGCCAGCTCCGCTTCTGGCGCCGGGACGTCGACGGGCCTGACCGCCGAGGCAAGCGAGGGCTGCGTTCCCTGCATGTCCAACGGCTCCTGAATCGCGATGCCGGCAAGCGGCGCCTGGTAGCCGGGTTGTGCCTGCCGCGCCGCCTCGATGGCCTTCTCGTTCTCCTCGTACGCCTTGAGCTCCTGTTGGTAGTCGGCTTCGGACTTGGGCGCAGCCGCCGTGATAGTCACGGGGTTGAGAACGATGTTCTGCTTGCCAATGGAGCTCTCGCCCATGTCGTCCTTGCGGCCCATGAGGTAGTCGACCACGTCCTGAGTGCTCTCGGGATTGAACTGGGGCAGGTAGCAGGCGACGGAGTTCAAAAGATCATCGGATTCGATGCGCCGCGCAAGTGGAGTGCGTACCATACGTCCCACGAGCTGCGCGATATAGGTCGAGTCCGAACGCCTGCGCTGCGAGAAGATGACTTCCGCTCGCGGGCAGTCCCATCCGTTGGAGACAGCCTCCTTGGCGAAGAGCACGCGAATGCGCGAGGTGTCCTGAACGAACTCGGGCTCGACATAGGGGATGAGGTATTTTCCCGCCGCGATGTCCTTATGCTCGCCGAAGACGTTGGCGAACGACATCGCCTCGGAAAGGCCGGGGACCAGGCCCGTGATCTGGTCGCACATCTCAGCCAGGGCCGAGCTGCTCACGTTGTCCGCCGCTTGGATGAGCAGCAGCGGGTTGACGGGACTCTCGCCCTCGCGGGCACAGTACTCGTCCCACTCGCGGCAGGCCAAGGCATAGCGCTCGCACGCCATAGTGAGATACTGGTGCTCGACTGGGTCGTCCTTCTCTGGTACGCGCAACTCGATGATGTCCTTGAGCAGACCTGACTCCTGGACCTCGCGAGGGGTCACAGCGACCTTTGGCATACGCACGCGATCGGCGCGCTGGTCCATGGCTGCCTCGAACCTCTGCGGTGTGGCGGAAATCCCGACGACGACGGGCATCGCGGCCCGGCCATCAAGCCCATCAATAAGGTTTGCGTAGATAGTCGCCGTGCCGCGCTCGCTCGAGGCATTGGCGCCCAAGCCGCGGTGTGCCTCGTCGATGAACAGGTAGAGGTTGCGCTCGGGGTCCCTGATGGTGCGGTCAAGGATGTCCCAGAACATACGCCCGGAATTGGCCTCACCACCTTTGGTGAGCAGGCCATTCTTGCTGAGCAGGTCCTTGCTGAGGAAATAAACGTGACGGGGCTCGAGAATATCGTGCGCGGCTCCGAAGTCGTTGGTAATCGTGACCAGATGGCGCCTATCGAGAACGCTGTCTGCGAGCTTGTCCGACACATTGGAGAAGCGCACGCCCGTCTGCTCGTTCAGGCTCGGGGAATCAGAGAGCCAAAGGACCACGGCGTTCTCGTCGGGAATGAGGCCCAGATCGTCGTCTCCGAAGAAGAGCGCTTCGATGGCTGCCGCGCACATGACCGTCTTGCCCGAGCCCGTGGGAGATGCGAGGCACACCGAAGACAGTTCGCCGTCCCGCTCATAGCGGCGACGCATCGACTGCAACCTGTTTGCCAAGGCAGCGACAGCCCCGGCCTGGAATTCCTTAAGTTCGACCCTCATATTTACCTCACCGCATCCTCGGCGGCAATCTTGAATGATTGCAGATAGTTCTCGTAAAGACGGACCATGTCGAGTCCGGGGAGCTGGGCCCTGACCCCAGCGAAGCGCGCCGTATCGTCGGTGATCACAAACGCGCAGACAACCTCGGGACTGCCCTTAAGTGCCTTGACAAAATCGCCGACGGCGGCGAAATCGAAGAGCACGGCATAGGTGTCGGAGATGGCGTAGCCCGGCTCCTCATGCTCGATGACGCGTCCGCGGGCGCCGGCGCGCAGCCACAACAAAGGTGCGATCTCCTCAAACGCCACACCAAGCTCAACGGCATCGGGGTCCTCGTAGGTGAGGTCGAAGAAGACCGCGTTCTCCTCGAACCCGTCGGCCATGGGGAACTCGTCCGTAAATTTATAGTCGCCCTTGATGGGGTCACCCGCGGGCGTCTTGCCCGTGATGGCCGCCGTGAGACGCGGCTTGGTTATGTACTGGCAAATGCCCTGAGCTTCCCACTCGGGATCGCCTTGGCGCAGACCTCGTTTAATTAACCTTTTCGCTTCTTCATCGGAGACTTCGTTGTTTGTAACGCTGATGGACCTGCGATGGCCTTCGTCTAGATTATTTAGTCGCATGACGGCATGTGCCGTTGTGCCTGAGCCGGAAAAGAAGTCAACCACAAGAGCATTAGGCTTGTCTGCGACGAAAAAACGAATGGCGTCTTCGACAGCATAGAGAGATTTGGG
>DYAA01000048.1 GCA_019419405.1 Collinsella sp.
GGGGAGAACGACGAGGTCGCCCATGCTATTCGCGATCACTATCGTCCCCGTTTTGCCGGTGACGAGCTGCCCGAGGGCACCGCTGGCTGCATCGTGGCCTGCGCCGACAAGCTCGATACCATCGCCGGTATCTTTGCCATCGGCGAGCCCCCGACCGGCTCCTCCGACCCCTACGCGCTGCGTCGTGCCGCTATCGGCATTATCAACATCCTGCGCGACCGTCTGCCGATCGACCCCACGTCGCTCATCGACTTTGCCCTCGAACTCTACAGTGAGCAGGGCATTGAGTTCGACGCCGCCGAGGTCGCCCAGCAGGTTCGTGACTTCTTCCATGGCCGCCTGGTGAGCATGGCCCGCGACGAAAAGATTCCGGCCGATACCGTCGCCGCCGTCTCCGCGGTGCACATCATCGCCCCGTCCGTCTTCTTCGCCCGCTGCGCCGCCCTCGACGAGGCCCGCAAGAACGACGCTGAGACGTTCGACAACCTGGCGACCGCCTATGCCCGCGCCGCGCATATCTCCAAGCCCGAGCTGGGTGCGGAGTATGACCGCAGCCTGATGGGCGAGGTCGAGCTTGCGCTCGCCGACGCCTCCGAGGCTGCTCAGACCGCCGTCGATGCCGCCCTTGCTGCCGAGGACTACCCGACCGCATTTGCCGCCCTCGCCGCCCTGCGCGCGCCCATCGACCGTTTCTTCGATGAGGTCATGGTCATGGACAAGGACGAGCAGCTTCGCGATAATCGCCTTAAGCTGCTCAACCGCTTCGAGGCCGTTTTCTCCGGCATTGCCAACATCGGTGAGCTTGCCCGCAAAAAGTAAGCCAGCCTGCGCATAGGCGCAAAAGGAGCCCCGCATGGATTGCCCGGTCACCGCTCGTCCCACCGTTATCGTTATCTCCGACTCGCTCGGCGATACCGCTTGTGAGGTGGTGCTTGCGGCGTCCGGGCAATTTGATGAAGGGGCTTTTCGCGTTTTGCGCCTGCCCAAGGTGACCTCCGTGGAGCAGGTCAAGTCATTTGTGGGGCCGCGCGTCGATGCCGACCATCGCGATGTCGCCGTGTTCCATACCATTGTCGATCCGGCGCTTCGCGCCCGCGTGCTCGATTACCTGGGTATGCTGCATATCCGTTCGGTCGACCTGATCGGCCCGACGCTTGCCGTGCTGTCGTCGCTCATCGGTGTGCCGCCCAAGTGCGTTGCGGGCGTGATTCACAAGACCGATGACCGCTATTTCCATCGTATCGAGGCCATGGAGTATTTCGTTGAGCACGATGACGGGCGCGGTTGCGACGATCTGTCGGGTGCCGATATCGTGCTGCTGGGTGTGTCGCGTACATCCAAGACGCCGCTGTCGATGTATTTAGCCTATCAGGGCTACAAGGTCGCCAATGTCCCACTGGCGCATGGCATGGAGCCGCCGAAGTCGATTTACGAGGTTGACCCGATGCGGTTGTTTGGTCTGATCTCGACCGTCGATGTGATTTCCGAAATTCGCGATAGCCGCTTGGGCGATGACTACGCCCGTGCCGTTGCCGGCTCCTATGCCGAGCCCGAGAGTGTGCGCAGCGAGCTTGAGGAAGCCCGTGCCCTCATGAAGCGCCTAGGCTGCTTTGTGGTGCGTACCGATGGCAAGGCCATCGAGGAAAGCGCTGCCGAGATCATTAGCCACTTGGAGGAAATCCAAGATGCCCGTGCCCGCCGCGCCGCCCGCCGAGCCCAGCAAAGCTAGCTTATTGGGGTAGCTAAAAATGCCCGTCTCTAAAAGACTACCTAAAAATAATGCACGATATTGGTAAAGCGATTTAGCAATAAACTAGCATTTGACCTGCAAGCATCTTGCATTGGTATCTTCATAAGGTAACCAACTTTACCTACCGTTTACCGCCATATTTACCACGTTTACCAACCCCCGCGCCCTCTGCGCAAGCCCGCCCAAAACCCGCCGTATAGTACCCTCACGGCTCGCATTCGGCGGGTCGATTCGTTACCACGGTCGTGCGCGTAAGTGCATGGAAGGGGAAGTATCGTGAGCGATTGCAAGAGGGTTTACCGTTTTGGAACCGACGCCCAGGGCACCTGTGTCACTGAGGGCGACAAGTCCATGAACTTCGTGCTTGGCGGCAAGGGCGCAAACCTTGCCGAGATGAGCCGCATCGGCCTGCCGGTTCCCGGTGGCTTTACCATTACCTGCAAGACCTGTGTCGAGTACTCCGGTGCCGGCAACGTCTGGCCCGAAGGCGCACTCGATGAGATCGTTGCCGCCGAGGCGGACCTCGAGGCCCGTTGCGGCAAGAAACTCGGCGATGCCTCCGATCCGCTGCTCGTGTCGGTTCGCTCGGGCGCTCCGTTCTCCATGCCCGGCATGATGGACACGGTCCTCAACCTGGGCCTCAACGACGATTCCGTCCAGGGTCTTATCGCGCAGACGCAGAACCCGCGCTTTGCCTGGGACAGCTACCGTCGCTTTATCCAGATGTTCTCCAACGTCGTCATGGGCGTCGACGCCGACCTATTCGAGAACGCCCTGACCCAGGCCCGCCTGGTCGCCGGCGTTCGTGTCGATTCCGAGCTTTCGGCCGAGGACCTGCAGGAGCTCGTCGAGACCTTTAAGGGCATCTTCTCCGAGAACGTTGAGGCGACCCTGTATCC
>DYAA01000049.1 GCA_019419405.1 Collinsella sp.
TTGCAGGTCGGGCGCCATAACATTCTGGTAGTCGAGGCGGCCGCTGGTATCCTGTGCGGCAAGCTCCAATTGGCGCGCAAAATTCAGCGCCGCCGCTAACACAAAGCTCGGCGTAGGCGCATTGACGTCCTGGGTGGTCGCCACAAGCCTGCCCGCCGCCTGCGTGATAAGCCAGGCGACCTCGCGCTGGCAGCGCACGGCCTTGCGCGTAACCGGCTTGATGGACGAAGAAGAAACGCTCCCCTTAGGCGAATTCGAAGCAGCCATAAGGCCCTCCCATGAACGACCCGGTCCAACAAGCCCGGATGAAACACGTGCTACATCAGTATACAGGGAAGTGGGATGGAAAAATGGAGTCGACAGCGTGAACTGCCGGCTCCGGATTGCTTGCCTTAGAGGCCGTACACTTCGACCATAGCTTCGCCAATGCGATGGGGCACGCCGGTGACGAGCGCGTTGCCCATGCAGAAAGCTCGATGGCCGTCGGTCATACCAGTATCCGTCCAGCCCTTGGGGAATCCTTGGAGCTGATCGAGCTCGTCGGGAACGAGGCGGCGGAAACGGCCGTCGGGGCACTCGATAACATGCTTAAATCGGCTGGCGCCCGTACCGCCTTCGCCCGTGAGGATGGTGCGGCTCGGTTTGTCGGTGGCATCCGGGAAGCTCATGGCACCCTCGGAATAGGTGTACGTAAAGCCCGTCTTTTTGTTGGTGCGTTCTTCGCGCTTGCTGCCCTTGAGGTAGCGCCAGTCGGGAAGCTTCTCGTCGGAGATGTAGAACTGCTCCGGAACATACTCCTCATTAACAAGTACATCGCCAAGCACGCGGCGCTCGCCGTGATAATCCTCAACGAAGTCGCAGGTCAAAACATGGCAGCCCTGCATGACACCGGCATTCTTGAACTGAGATGTCTTTTGACCAACGCCAAAACGAGTCGAGTTCTCGTAAGGATCGGGCAGGACATCGAGCTCGGCCATTTCGTCAGGGTAGATGGCGGGGAAGGCCTTCGCCATGACACCGTTGCGCATGCGGTCAACGAGATCGACCTTGCCGGCGTTCTTCTCGCAGAAGATATAAACGCGCTTGCGGCGCTGGGGAAAACCATATTCCGCGGAGTTGACCACGCGCCATTCGACCGTGTAATCGAGGTCGGCAAGGCAGCTTAGGATGATGGCGAAGTCGCGACCGCGCTGAGACGCGGGCGACTTGAGCAGACGATCGACATTCTCAAAGAGACCGAAGCACGGCTTCTTCATCTCGAGGAAGTGGTAGATGTCCCACCAAAGGACACCCTTCTTGCCCTCGATGCCATGTGCCTGGTTAAGCGGGCGAGCGACGGAGTAATCCTGGCAAGGGAAGCCGCCGACAACCATCTGGACGTCGGGGATTTCAACCTCTCCGGCTTCAGCCTGTTCCAGGACTTTATTGATATCTTCGTTGACTACGGAATCCTCGCCAAAGCGGTCCATATAGCAGCGTGCCGCGAACTGACGAGCCTTGGTTCCGGGCGGTTCCCACTGATTGGCCCAAATGGTGCGAAAGGGTCCGGCGGGCTTCATGTAGAAATCTGGATAACGAGGGTCAGCGTAGCCTTCGAGGCCCAAACGAAATCCGCCGACGCCAGCAAAAAGCTCGGCGATTTTGACCTCTGACATACTCACTCCCCCAAATCGCTGCAAATGCAAAGATCAAGGGTACAGAAATCGGGTTGCAAATGGAAGATCCCTTAGGGGATCTTCACGGTATAACCCGAATTTACAGTAGCATACGTATTAGATCATGTCTTATTTCGAGAGGATTTGCCATGTCCAAGAAGCACCTCGATTTCAAGCGCATGCTTGACGATACTGATTTTTCTGACCCCTCTAGCATCGAGCGGTATGCTGCCAATCTCGACGGGATGACGTTTCGCGACATTCTGGAGCTTGGCATTGCGCCGGAGGGGGAGAGCGCGCCTAAGGACTTTGGATCCAAGAAGTACAAGGGCGGTATGGGAACCCTGATCGAGGAGCGTTACTTTGGCTACAAGGCCAACAGCGACGACCGGCCGGACTTTCCCGAGGCGGGTGTCGAGCTCAAGGCAACGTGTTTTGACGTACTTAAAGACGGTCGTAAATCTGCCGGTGAACGTCTTGTCTTGACGATGATTCCCTACGACCGTCCCGTTTCGCTCGACTACGACAGCTCGCATCTCAAGACCAAGCTCAGCAATATCCTGCTGATTTATTACGGCCGTAACCGCTCCATCGACAAATACGACCAGCGCATTGAGCGTGCGGTCATGGTTCGTCTGCCCGAAGAGGATATGAAGATCATTCGCGCCGACTACGAGAAAATCATTTCGTACATTCAGGATGGTCGCGCAGACGAGCTATCGGAGGGCATGACCACCTACTTGGGCGCCTGCACAAAGGGCGCAACCGAAGCGACAATGTGGGTCGACCAGTACTACGAGTACTTCAATACCGATACGGGCGAGATCGAACGCCGTCGCGCGAAGCGTCGCGCCTTTTCTCTCAAACGCTCGTACATGGACTATGTGCTTCACACCTATGTTCTCGGTGCCCCGCGTATCGGCGAGAGCATCGTTCGAGGCGACGACGAGTCCATTGATTTCGAAAGCTACGTAACTGGACTGATCGAGCAACACTATGGCGAAACTGATCGCCAGATTGCGGAGCAATACGGGCTGGAGTACACGGGCAATAAGGCGCAGTGGACAACACTCGTCTATCGCATGCTCGGAATCAAAAACAATGCTGCCGAGGAATTCGTCAAGGCAGGCATTTCCGTTCGAACTGTTCGAGTTAACAACAGGGGGCACATCGAGCAGGCTATGTCGTTCCCGCCGTTTGAGTTCAAGCG
>DYAA01000005.1 GCA_019419405.1 Collinsella sp.
CTAAGCCCCATCGCGCCGAGAGTACTGCGGGGCCAGCCCGTGGGAGGCCAGGGCGCCGCTGACCGGTGGACGGCACCGAGCCGTCATCGAGATTGAAGAAGGGGGAGGCCTCGCGGCCTGCCCCTTTTTTGCGTTTACGGGGTGTAAATGACTCAATTACACCAGACGATCTTGTTGTTTTCGGTATTGAGCCTTTATTTAAAGAAAATAAATCGTATAACAAGGGCAACTGCTATGGCCGCAATGATCATAAGCAGGATTGTCAGCTGATGCTGCTTGCGTCGTTTACTTGACGAAACGAAGATTGACTTTCCCTGTTTTGGCGTTTCGAGATAGCGAGCCGAATGCGTCAAGGTTTGCTTGGGTCGAGGCCCTCTTTGTTGATGAGCGGCGGATGCTTTCATCGGCTCATCACTAGCTACGCTGTTTTTAGATAATGGTGCGTCTTTCAGATATACAGGGTCTCCCGAGGCGACGCCCATATGTTTGCGCCCCGTTTGCGCTTCTTCGAGTGTTTGATATCGGTTTCTTGTCACATATTTGGGCTCTGGGTCATTGATGGGCTCTTGCGAGATGTGGGGGCGATGGAATCGAATCGGTTGCGGGCTGGATGCTTCGTCCTGCTCCGGCATAAACGTGTTGTCCTGTTTTTGATCGTCCATGATGCCCTTAGTTCGTCATCAATATCGTGTATGCGCCCATTGTAAGCCAGCCGTCTAGTTTTGATGGGATTGCATACATTATTTAAGCCTTCGTTCAAATTCCGTTTATTAGACAAAACCTTAGTCAACCAGACTCAGATATGCTTATATCAATAGACTCAAAAAACTTTATAGTCGATGTATATATAAGAAGCGGTTGGGCATATATATGAGCGTCAAAAGAAGTCCCAACCACCTAGAAGATGGCTCGGCAGTCCTTACAAGGAGTGGTAAACATGGCAAGCATGGTTCCTTATCGTTCGGTTTTTGGCGTCCGTCCTTCTGCTAGCTCGCTGTTCGATCTGTTTGATGATATGACCGATCTGGCAAACAACTCGATTGCTTCCAAGGCGTTCCCCGTTGATGTCGAGGACAAGGGCGATGGTTATGAGGTCAAGGCCTATCTGACCGGCGTCGCTAAGGATGATATCGACGTTGAGCTTAACGAGGGTCGCCTGTCGATTAGCGTGAACGTTGTGGAGGACGAGGAGAACGAGGGCAAGAACTTCCTGCAGAAGGAGTTTAGCTCGTACAGCGCGACGCGCGGCGTGTATCTGAAGGACGCTTCGAGCGAGGGCCTTTCGGCTAAGTATGCTGACGGCATCCTGACCGTTACGGTTCCCAAGATTGTCGAGAAGAAGAACGTTACGAAGATCTCCATCGACTAACGATGGCTCTGCTTCAATCGAGAGTATGAGTTAAGGGGGGGGCTGGGAAGTGATTCCCAGCCCCCCTTTGTTGTCTTGAGGGGCTATTGAATTGTTGTCGGTTGATACTGGCTTGCAGGGCGTATCGAGAGCTTCCGCGGCCCTTGAAGACGGGTGGCAGAACTGCCGAGTTCATCATCGAGACTTGCATCAAGCGCGTTGGCATAGCTTTTGACGGTAAGGCTTGGACGATTATTGTCCTGGCTGATGTGCATGGCGATGAGTTGTTCGGTGCGATCGGTAACAAGTTCGCGCGCGGCTTCGGCGGCCTGGTTGTTGGAGAGGTGCCCCTTTGTGGACAGGATGCGCTCCTGAAGAAAGCGGGGGTACGCTCCTTCGCGCAACATAGTTACATCGTGGTTACTTTCGAGCGCGAGAACTCGACAGTCTTTGAGGATGCCTATGGCCTTGCTCGATAACTCTCCGGTGTCGGTGGCAAACCCAATGGAATCATCGAGAGCATTAAATCGATAGCCGACAGGATTGATGACATCGTGCGATGTTGAGTAGGTTTGCACGTGGATGCCGGCAATGGGGAGCGTGTCGCCGGGGTCAAATTCCTCTACGGGCAGGTGCGCGAGGTTTTCTTTGCATGAAAGGGTATCCCTGCTGGCAAAGAGGGGACCATGCCAGTGCTTGCACCATACATCGAGCCCCTTGATATGGTCACCATGCTCATGGGTGATTACAAGAGCGGCGACGTCGTCTGCCGAGAGGCCAAGCTCCGCCATGCGTTTAAGTGTCTCGCGGCGGGACAGGCCGTTGTCGATCATGATGAGCCCCTGAGGCCCCTCGACGAGTGCGCAGTTGCCTTTTGAGCCGCTGCCGAGGATATGAAGGTGCAGGCGAGACATAAGATTCCAAAGGATACAATGAGTGCGGACGAATAGAGGAGGAAGCGAATGCCAACGGTATCTCAGCACTATGGACATCATGCCGCGCCGAGGACGGATAAGAGCGTCCTGGCAACGCGGCAGGCCGCTGCCCCCGTAGTGCTCATGGTATCAGGCGGTGCGGACTCGACGGCGCTGCTCCTTATGGCTTGCACATCAAAGCTGGATATCCAGGACGGGCGCGGCGTCGCTCCCATTGCGCGCGAGCGATTGCACGTGCTGCATGTAAACCATCATCTGCGCGGGGAGGCATCCGATGGCGACGAGGCCTTTGTACGTGACCTGTGCGCGCAATACGGCTTGCCGCTGTGTGTTGAGCATGCCTATTTTGATGACGAATCGGGCAATATCGAGGCTGCGGCTCGCGAGGTGCGCTATGCCGCGGCACGGAGATATGTTCGCGAACTTTGTGCCGAATCGGGCGCACCGCGGACGGCGGCTCGTATCTGTACCGCGCATACTTCGTCGGACCGCGCGGAAACATTTTTGATGAATGCCATTAAAGGGTCGGGTCCCGCGGGTCTATCGAGCATTCCGCGCCGTCGGAACATTGTGGTTCGCCCCTTGCTCGACCTCACGCACGATGAGCTCGTGAGCTATCTGCAGGTGCACGGTCAGCCATGGCGGGAAGATGAAAGCAACGAGGACGTTTCGTACCTGCGCAACTATGTACGCCATCGGGTGATGCCGGTGGTGGCACAGCGCAACGCGAGCGTCTGTAAGACGATTGGCGCCGCTTGCGAAATTCTGGGCGACGAAGACGCCTTTCTTTTCCAGCTTTCGGCACAGGCGTTTCGAAGCTGCCTGCGCAAGGAAGCGGCGGGCGCACTTGTGCTCGATGCGCGCCGTCTTGCCGCCGCTGAGGTTGCGATTGCACGGCGTATCGTGCGATTGGCGATTAAGCGCATCGATCCCGACGCGCGACCGGAGATGCGGCACGTGGAGCGCGTGCTCGCCTGCGTCGCTGCGGGCTCGGGCTCGGTTACGCTTCCTGCGGGAATTGATGCCCGTGTGGAGTTTGGCACGCTGGCGTTCAAGGCCCCGGCGGCGCGCGAGGGTTTAGTGGCCGATTGGATCTCCGTTCCCGGTCGTCTGCCGCTGGGGGCGGGGCATATGCTGACAGCGGAGCCGATGGCTGTGGAGCCGGGGTGCAATATCGTGCACCGTGCCCGCGAGCTTGCTGCTGCCGGAAAGGTTGCGGCCTTGGTGGATGCGGCGGCCCTGGGGTTTGCCGACCGCGATAGCGAGCGGATGTTAGCCGGCTCGCGCGGGGAGATTCCCACCGAGGCACGATCGGCGCGCCTGTGGGTGGATAGCCCTGTGCCGGGAGACGTGATGTGCCCGTTGGGGATGAACGGCCGAAGCAAGAAAGTGTCAGACCTGTTGAACGAGGCGCGCATTCCTGTTTCAGACCGCTCTGGCGTACCCGTGGTAAGAACGGCTCCGGGAGGTGCCGTGGTGTGGGTCGCCGGAGTTCGCGCGGACGAGCGTTTTAAGTGCACGGCCGCAACGCGCGTGGCATATCTGCTCCGCGTGGTCGATGCGGAATAGCGTCCCACGCCTGCTATTCTGTGCGACGTTGACGGTATTCCCGCGCTGATGGCGCACGGGCTGGTAAATTTACCCCGTGCGCTGCTAGAATGTGAAGTTCGCGTCCATACGGCGGTGTGTGGGCGATAAGCACAAGAAAGGGTTGTCATGGCTTCTCAACATCCGGATATCGA
Source organism: Collinsella sp. (assembly GCA_019419405.1). Classification (GTDB taxonomy): domain Bacteria; phylum Actinomycetota; class Coriobacteriia; order Coriobacteriales; family Coriobacteriaceae; genus Collinsella. The sequence continues at coordinate 4,026 of DYAA01000005.1, forward strand.
GAAGGTTCTGTTCACGCAGGAGGATATCGACGGTATCGTCTCTCGCCTAGGCGAGCAGATTACTCGCGACTACGCGGGTAAGGATCTGGTGCTGATTGCGGTCCTGCGCGGCGCCGTGGTCTTTATGGGCGACCTGATGCGTAAGATCGAGCTGCCGACCAACATCGATTTCATGGCTGTTTCGAGCTACGGCGACGGTGTGAAGTCCTCGGGTATCGTGCGTATCATTAAGGACCTGGATATCGACATCCGCGGTCGCGACGTGCTGATCGTCGAGGACATTCTGGACTCGGGCCTGACGCTCAAGTATCTGATGAAGAACCTCGAGAGCCGCAAGCCCGCTTCTCTGGAGGTCGCTGCCTTCCTGTGGAAGGACGTTGAGGGCCGCGTCTCGGCCATCACGCCCAAGTATGTTGGAACCCATTGCCCCGATGCCTTTGTGGTGGGCTACGGCCTCGACTATGCCGAGCGCTATCGCAACCTTCCGTATCTGGGCATTTTGAAACCGGAGGTTTATTCGTAAGATGCCCGACGACCGTAACGATAACAATTCCCAGACTCCCCGGGAGCCTAAGATCCCGGGGATGCCCGGAGGCAAGAAGCCCACGCGTACGGGCTGGCTGTATTTTCTTTTGGCTTGCGCGCTTCTGGGCTATGCCTTCTTTAATATGGGCTCCGGCTTTGCCAGCTCCAGCAATACCGTTAAGCTCGCGACGAGCGAGATGGTCAGCGCCATCAAGCAGGATCGCGTCGAAGATCTGACCTATACGGTTCAAGACGGAAGCGTGACGGGTCATTACTGGAAGACGAAGAAGGACAAGGGCGATACGAGCGAGCTCAAGAGCTTCTCCTCGACCTATGTCGGCTCCGATTCGCTTGCCGAGCTCATGGCGGAGCACCCCGATACCAAGTACATCGTCAACACCAACGATCCCGATTTTTGGGGCGACTTGGCGATGAGTGTGCTTCCGACGATCGCCCTTATCGCCATCATGTTCTACTTTATGCGCCAGATGATGGGCGCCAACAACAGGAACATGCAGTTTGGCAAGACCAACGCCAAGACCAACGAGGCCACACGCCCCAAGGTCAAGTTTGAAGACGTTGCCGGCGTGGACGAGGCAGTCGAGGAGCTCGAGGAGATCCGTGACTTTTTGAGCGATCCGGATCGCTATCGCAAGCTGGGCGCCAAGATCCCGCGTGGCGTGTTGCTGGTTGGCCCTCCGGGCACCGGTAAAACGCTGCTGGCCAAGGCCGTTGCCGGCGAGGCGGGCGTGCCGTTCTTTAGCATCTCGGGTTCCGACTTTGTCGAGATGTTCGTGGGTGTCGGCGCCAGCCGTGTGCGTGACCTCTTTAAGGAGGCCAAGTCCCAGGCCCCGTCGATCATCTTCATCGATGAGATCGATGCCGTGGGACGTCAGCGCGGAGCTGGTCTGGGCGGCGGTCACGACGAGCGCGAGCAGACGCTCAACCAGCTGCTGGTCGAGATGGACGGCTTTGAGGAAAGCGAGTCGGTCATCCTGATCGCTGCGACCAACCGTCCTGACATCCTGGATCCGGCATTGCTGCGTCCCGGCCGTTTTGACCGTCAGGTTACGGTCGACCGTCCGGATGTGAAGGGCCGCGAGCAGATCTTGCGCGTGCATGCCGAGAACAAGCCGATGGACGAGGACGTTAAGTTTGAGAAGCTCGCCCAGATGACCGTTGGCTTTACTGGTGCCGATTTGGCGAACCTGCTCAACGAGTCTGCGTTGCTGGCCGCTCGCCGTCATCGTTCCGTGATCTCGATGGACGAGGTCGAGGAATCGATGGAGCGCGTGATTGCCGGACCGCAGCGCAAGGGTCGCGTGATGACCGAGGCCGAGCGCACCACGATTGCCTACCACGAGAGCGGTCACGCCCTGGTGGGCCACATCCTGGAGCACTTCGATCCGGTCCACAAGATCTCGATCGTCAGCCGCGGTCAGGCTCTGGGCTACACGCTGCAGCTTCCGCAGGAGGACCACTTCCTCAAGACCAAGAACGAGATGCTCGACGAGCTCGCCGTGTTCTTGGGCGGTCGCGTTGCCGAGGAGCTCATGTGCGATGACATTACGTCGGGCGCGAGCAACGATCTGGAGCGCGCAACCAAGATGGCGCGCGAGATGGTCACGCGCCTGGGCATGAGCGAGGAGCTGGGCACGCAAGTGTTTGGCGAGGCGCAACATCAGGTGTTCCTTGGTCGCGATTACGCCGATCACCAGGATTACTCCGAGGAGACGGCGCGCCGTATCGATATCGAGGTTCAGCGCATTATGCGTGAGGCCCATCGTCGTGCGGTCGAGATCCTGGACGCCCGTCGCGATCAGCTCGATCTGATGGCGAAGGTGCTGCTTGAGCGCGAGACCGTCGAAGGCGACGCCGTGAACGCCCTGCTCGACAACGAGTGGGATGCCTACCTTGAGCGCGAGGGCGATATCCTGGCGGCCAAGGAGGAGCGCAACGCCAAGGCGGCCGGCATGCCGACCAAGAAGCGTGCGCCTCGCATGAGCGAGGAGGAACTTGCGGCAGATGCCGCGGCCTTTGCGCAGGCGGCCATGCAGGAGGATGCCGAAGCCGCATTCGATGATGCTGACGATGACCATGCCGTCGTCGGTGCCGATGTCGACACCGACGACGACGCCGACAAATAGTCTTTGTGGCGAAAGCCTCCGCGGGGAAACCTGCGGAGGCTTTTTCCTTTGTTGATTGGGGACAGACTTAAATGAGCGTTTTCACGCATTTAAGTCTGTCCCCAATCAACATTGCTGCGGCACTTTGCTCGGCTAAAGCGTACAATAGCGCCTATGCGAAAGGGGAACAGATGATCAACGAAACGATGTATGCTCGCGGTGCGGAAAGCTCCATCATCCGCGAGATCTTTAGCTATGGTCTTGAGCGCAAGGCACAGATCGGTGCGGAGAACGTATTCGATTTTTCGCTGGGCAACCCGAGTGTTCCGGCGCCGGCTGCCGTGGCGGAGTCCATTAAGAAGGCCTTGGGGCTGCCGAGTGACCAGTTGCACGGCTACACCCCCGCTCCGGGCCTGCCGCAATGTCGAGCAGCCGTCGCCGAATCGCTCAACCGCCGCTTTGGAACGAACTATGAGGGTAAGGACGTCTTTATGACGGTGGGTGCCGCGGCTTCGCTCACCTGTACGCTCAACGCCGTTACGAACCCGGGCGACGAGGTTATCGTCATTGCGCCGTATTTTCCGGAGTATCGCGTCTGGATCGAGAAGGCTGGCTGCACGTGTGTCGAGGCGCTTGCTAACGAGGACACATTCCAGCTGAGCGTGGATAACGTGCTCAAGGCGATTACCGACAAGACAGCTGCCGTCATTATCGACTCACCGAATAACCCGACGGGCGCCGTGTATACGCGCGATACCCTGACGCGACTGGCCAATGTTTTACGCGAGGTCAACGCCAAGCGCGATCCCGAGAATCCGATTATGCTTATCTCGGATGAGCCGTATCGCGAGATTGTGTATGGCGCCGAAGTGCCCTGGGTGCCTTCGATCTATGAGCACACCATCGTGTGCTATTCGTATTCCAAGTCCCTTTCGCTACCGGGTGAACGTGTGGGCTGGATTTTGGTCCCCAATACCAATCCGCAGGCTGCTCGCCTTATGCCGGCCGTCGCCGGTGCCGCCCGCACGCTGGGCTTCGTGTGCGCACCGGCCCTCTTCCAGCGTGTGATCATCGACTGCATTGATGAACCGAGCGATGTCGAGGCCTATGCACGCAACCGCACCGCGCTTACCGATGCACTGGCGGAGTATGGCTACACCTATGTTGAGCCGGATGGTGCATTCTACCTGTGGGTGAAGGCGCTGGAGCCCGATGCGAACGCCTTCTGCGAGCGCGCGAAGAAGTATGAGCTGCTCGCGGTGCCTTCGGATAGCTTTGGCATGCCGGGCTGGTTCCGCCTTGGCTACTGTGTGAGCTACGAGACCATCGTCAATTCGTTGCCTGCCTGGAAGCAACTGGCCGACGAATATCGTCGAAAGTAAAGCGCTCTGCTTGCAATGTTTTACGTGAAACGGGGTTTGGTGCTAAGCCAGGCCCCGTTGTTTATGCCGTTGTGTGATTGGGATGAAGCAGTTTTACGACTGCCGAAAGCTATGCGTACAATGAATATACGCGACGGCCATACTGGACAAGGAGACCCGATGCCCTACCTTCTTTCTTGTGATATTCATACTCATACGATGTTCTCTGCGCATGCGTACTCAACCATCGAGGAGAACATCTATTGGGCGGCAGAGCGCGGCCTTCAGGTGCTCGGTTCAGCCGATCATTTAAGCTCGATGGTTACGCCTTGTCCCAATGACCTGCGCAGTTCCAATTCTTTATTAACCAGGATATCTGGCCGCGCATTTGGAGCGGCGTGCTGGTGCTTCGCGGCGCCGAGGCCGATATCGTTTCGCTGGACGGCAGCTTGTTTGGCGAGGACATTCCCGTTTCGCTCGATATCGCCGGCGATTCGTATAGTCGTGAGCATTCGCTGTTCGATTTGGTGACGCGTAATTTGGATTATTTGGTGGCAAGCGTGCATAACCCGCAGCTCGCTGAAGGCGCGACGCTCGCCCAGACGACCGAGATGTACATCAATGCCCTGGAGCACCCCAAGGTGTTCATGCTTGGGCATACGGGTCGTACGGGCGTGCCGTTCGATATCGATGAGGTGCTGTTGGCGGCCAAGGCCAAGCACAAGATCATCGAGATCAACAACCATAGTCTTGAGCATGGCACGGATGCCGAGCATTGGAACGTGTGTCGCAAGATTGCCGAGCGCTGCGCCGAGCTGGGCGTGGGGATCGGTGTCTCGACCGACGCACACATTGGTATGGCCATTGGCAAGCTCGACCAGGCGCGCAAGATGCTCGACGAGATTCACTTCCCGTTGGATTTGATCGTGACGCGCGATCGCGAGACGCTGCTGCGCGAGATGGCGGCAGCCGGCGTGTGCGACCTGCGCAAGGGGATGTAGCGGAGTTCATAAACCAAGCGAAGGGGGCAGTCCAGACGGGCCGCCCCCTTTCTTGTGCCGGTGGATTAGCGGCGCTCGAGGACCGCGACGGTCTCGGTGTGGTCGGTATGAGGGAACATGTCGACCGGCGTGATCTTGAGCAGGCGATAACCTCCGTCGAGGAGCTGGTGTAGGTCGCGCTCTTGGGTGACGGGGTTGCAGCTGATATAGGTGATGCGGCGCGGCTTAAGTGCGCAGGCGGCTTCGAGGAACTCGGGTGTGGAGCCGGCGCGCGGCGGGTCGATGGAGAGAACGTCAACGCGCTCGTTGTTATCGGCAGCGTCCAGGATGTAATCGGTGGCGTCGTCGGCCATAAACCAAGCGCTGCGGGTGAGGCCGTTGAGCTCGGCATTGCGGCGTGCGTCGGCAATGCCCGCCGGGTTGCGCTCCACACCGAGCAGCATGATTCCGATACCCTTGTTCTGGGCTTCTTTAGCTGCGCAAAGACCGATGGTGCCGCTGCCGCAGTAGGCATCCATAAGCACATCGTCCTGGCGCAGATCCATGCCATCGATAGCGAGCTGGTAGAGCAGCTCGGTCTGCTGCGGGTTGGTCTGGTAGAACGCGGTAGGGGAGATATCGAATTCGCAACCGAGCAGCTGGTCGCGCATGCACTCGGCGCCATAGACGATGCGAGTCTCCTCACCCAAGATGGCGTTACCGGGGCGTCCGTTGATGTTTTGGGCAACGGTGACGATATGCGGATCGAGTGCGGCGACAGCCTCAAAGAACTCCTGCGCATGCGGCAAGTCGCGCTGAGCGGTCACGAGGGTGACCATAATCTGGTCGGTACGCCAACCGCAGCGGACGACGGCATAGCGGAGCAAGCCCAGATGCTTGTCCTCGTTAAAGGCGGGAATGTGCAGGCGCTCAGCTTCACGCGCGATGCCGTTAAGAATCTGTCGGGCGCCCGGTACCTCGACGGGGCATTCGGGCACGGCAACGATTCTGTGCGAACCGCGCTCAAAGAAGCCGCAGCGGACAGCGCCCTCCTTACCGGGAGCAAAGGGAGTGGCAGCCTTATGACGAAAACCACGCGGCGCAGGATACTTGCCCGGGTCGCCCAAGGTGACGCCCATACCGCGAATGGGGTCGACGCTAATACCCTCGCGCTCGCAAAGAGCAGCAAAAAGCTCCTCCATAGCAGCCTGCTTAGCTGCCAACTGCTTTTTATAAGGACGATTGAGCGCCGTGCACCCACCGCAAGCTTTCATGATCGAACAGGGAGACTTGGGGTCCACAACCTTACGCGCAGACGAAACCGGATCTTTATGCGAGCGCTTGGAGCGAGTCTGAGATGCCTTATCCTCGCTCCGACGAGAACTGGGGCGCTTGGCCTTAGCCTTGCCCTTGGCCGACTTACCCTTCGCATCCTGAGACGACTTGGATTTCGTAGAAGATTTTTTCTCCTCCGACCCCTCAGCCGCCTCGATAAAAGCACGACGAGCCTTACGCTCCGCACGAGATTCTGCCATGAATTAACTCCACTATTAAAGAAAAAGAAAAGTCCGAAGCAATTGTACCGTGCCAAGCTAGTGGACGATATGCAAGCGGCCATTTCATGTCAGCGATAAGTCCAACGACGTTTGCCCGGCGCGGGCGGGGAGCGGCGCGGAATTAAGTTTCCTGCTCTACAG
>DYAA01000050.1 GCA_019419405.1 Collinsella sp.
AAGCCTCCGCCAAAAACGGAGCCGCCAGCAGCGGCACCACGCCGGCGCTCATCAGGCCAAAACGCACAAAGCCGGTAATGCGCCCCAGGTATTTGATGTCGGCACGCTCCTGAATCAAGATCATCTGCAGCGGCTCCAGGAACCCCCAGGCCAGACCGTTAATCGCCTGACCGATAATCGCGACCCCCAGCATATCGGTGCCCACGTACACCATGGACCCAATGCCCACGGCCATGAGCGCGCCGAGCAGCAATCGCAGGTTGACATGGCGAGCAGAAAGCTTGGTCAGGATGAACGCGCCCACCGAGGAAGTGAGGCCCACGACAGAGGACAGCCAGCCCAGCCAGACGATATCCACGTTGAGTACATCACGGTAGAACAACGACTCCAGCGAATCGAACGCGCCAAACGCAAAGAATCCCAAAAAGCCCGAGATAAAGATGAGGCGCAGATCGTGGTCGCGAAACGTAAGTCGCGCACCCTCGGCCATACCGCCCAGAATACCGCCCTTCGGCTTCTCCCCTTTTGCGGGAGCAACACACTCATGACAACCCAGGGAGAGCACGGCCGCCACACCCATCATGCCCGCCATGAGCAGATAGACCGATTGCGTGGCAAAACAGCTCACGATGGCACCACCGAGCAGCGGGCCAGCGGTATAGGCGATATTGCTGTAGAACACCATGAGGCCGTTCACGCGGGTACGGCCCTCGGTGGTCGACTCCAGGTATCCCGGAAACGCATGCGTGCAGGTGTTGATAAAGCCGCCCGCAAGTCCCAAGACGCACGCGGCAAACACAAGCCCGGGGACAGACAACGGCGCTAACCCCACGCCAAGCGATAGCACTGCCGTAATCACGCACGTCACAAACGACGTCCGGCGCGGTCCAAAGCGATCGATGACCGAGCCCGACACCATATTGCCCACCGACGTCATAAGATTGCGCACGAGCGTAATGGCGGCAACCAAAAAGGCCGTGCCGGCCAGATCATACGTGGCCGCACCGATAAGCCCCAAAAAGTAGACCGCGTTGTTGGCGCACCACTGCAGGGACTCAATAAGAATCAGCCTGACCTCTGCCGGCGTCAGGCGCATTGCTTCGCGATCCTTCGCGAACATACGAACTCCTTCTATACAAAAAGGGGATGGAGGGCATAGGCCTGCTCCATCCCCTTTCCAGGTTGCAACGAAAATCTATGCAGCCGGGCCCTTACGCCAGCACGCCGAAGAACGCGCCGATGATGCCCACGACCATGGTGGCCACGATCAGCACCATGGGGTTGATCTTCTTGGACAGCAGCCAGTAGTACAGCCAGAAGGCTATCATGCCGAGCATGCCGGGCATGATGCCGTCCAGGATGTCCTGGAGGGTCTGGGCGTCCTCGCCCGAGCCGATGGCCACCGGGATGCTGGCCCAGAACATGTCCTTGCACATGGCGCCCACGACCATGACGCCCACGATGCCCACGCAGGTCATGATCTTCTGCATGAGGCCGGTCCTCTGGGCCTCGTCCAGGAAGCCAACGCCCAGCTCGTAGCCCTTGACGGCGCCCCAGATGCGCAGCGCGAAGCCGGGGACGTTGTAGATGAGCAGGAAGGCGATGGGGCCGAAGGGGTTGCCGGCCTGGCACAGGCTGATGCCCACCGCGGCGGCGACCACGCGCAGCGTCGACAGGAAGATGGAGTCGCCGATGCCGGACAGCGGGCCCATGAGGGCGGCCTTGACGTCGTTGACGCTCTCGGGCTCGATCTCGCCGCGGGCGACCTTCTCCTCCATGGCCATCGCGATGCCGCCGACGAACGGGGCGAACTGGACGGTGATGTTGAAGAACGCGCAGTGGCGGTGCAGGGCCTCGGCGTAGTCGTCGGGGCGGCCGGCGTAGATCTTCTTGAGCATGTTGGCGACCATCAGGCAGAAGGCGATGTTCATCTGCTTGTAGTAGGTCCAGGAGAACTCCATGCCCAGGGCGCCGACGTTGACGGCGCTCTTGACGAGGTCGGAGCGTGTGATCTTGTTCTCGGGACTAGAAGTCATCGTCCTCATCCCCTTCCGCGGAGAGCTGGGGCTGGGCTCCGCCCAGGCCGAGCAGGTCGAACTTGTCGATGCCGATGATGATGGCGATCAGGGCGACGCCCAGGACGGGCACGTTGGCGTAGGAGCACAGCAGGAAGCCCAGGAAGTAGAAGGGCACGAGCTGCTTGGTGAGCACCAGGCGGCCGAGCATGGCGAAGCCCATGGCAGGCAGGATGTTGGCGGCAACGCCAAAGCCAGCAAGGACAAAGGGCGGGATGAAGTCGAGCATGCCCTGGATAGCGTCAGCACCCAGATAGAACGACAGCGAGCACAGCAGGAACGCCATGATGACACCGGTGGAACCGATCAGGAAGTGCATCGCATAGACACCCTTAAGGTTGCCCTGGCCGGAGAAGACATCAGCGCGGTCAACCAAGATCGGCAGGGCGGCGTTGAGGATGTTCTTGATGGCAAGGCACAGCGTGGCGATGGGCATAGCGAGCGCGATGGCTGCCTCGGTGCTCTGGCCCAGCTGGATAGCGAAGGCACAGGCGAGCACGCCGCCGATCGTCTCATCAGGCGGCACGTAGGCGCCGATGGAGATCGAGCCCATGAACAGCAGCTCCAGGCTCGCACCGATCGCAAGACCAGACTGCAGGTCCCCCAGGACCAGGCCCACGAGCGGGCACAGGACGATGGGGCGGAACGCGTAGAGCGTACCGAGCTGGTAGTCGAACTTACCAAATGCGGCGATAAGTCCGATGAGGATTGCTTGGGTAAGCATATATCCCCCTTTCCATATAGGACACTACGAAGAGCTCAGACTCTTCGAATTCAAACGCCTAGAGCACGCTGGCGCAGTCAACCTTGGGGTCATCGGCCAGGGGTCGAATCTCGACTTCAATGCCACGATCCAGCATCTCGCGCACATCGGCTTCCTCGGCCGCGGTCAGGAAGATCTGACGAGAGACCTGACGAGCGTCGGGACGCTTCTCGTCCTTGGGCTTGGTGTTGCCCAGGTTGACCGACTTGATCTGCGGGCAGCCCTCAACAAGCTGCTTTGCCTCAGCGATGGTGGCGACGCAGATGATCATCTTGTATTTGTCAGTCACGCCCGAGTTAATGGCCTCGATGGCATTCGCCATATCCTTGATGACGAGCTTGCAGCCGGCAGGCTTGCCCATCTTGAGCGTCGTCTTCCACACCGGGTCGTTAGCAACCTTATCGCCCACGCAGAAAATGCAGTTGGAGCCGAGGCCCTGAACCCAGGAAACTGCGACCTGGCCATGAAGCAGGCGATGGTCAACGCGGAGTAGCTGAATCATAATGTGACCCCCCAAAGGTCTTGCGCCGTCTTACGGCATGTCAATAGGTGCTGCGGATTAGAACTCTTCTTCCTCGTCGTCATCGACCAGCAGGTCGTTGAC
>DYAA01000051.1 GCA_019419405.1 Collinsella sp.
GCTTTGGCGATCGCGGTGGCCGTGGTGGCGACCGTGGCGGTCGCGGTGGCGATCGCGGTGGCCGTGGCGGCTTTGGTGACCGCGGCGGCGACCGTGGCGGTCGCGGCGGCTTTGGCGGCAACCGTGGTGGCTATGGCGACCGCGGTGGCAACCGTGGCGGCTTTGGCGGCAACCGTGGTAACGACCGCGGTGGCCGTGGCGGCGACCGTGGTGGCCGCCACGGCGGCGGCTTCCGCGGCAATCGTTTTTAGTTACGGCGTTTTACCAAACGCCGTAACGGGCCGACGCTGCGCGGGCCGCATTTGGACAATCTGACGTTCAACTTCAAGGGCGCGACCAGAAGGTCAGCGCCCTTTCGTTTCACGCCACCTTGTCACAAATGCGACCCGCTCGCTGACTTATGCTCAACCTATGGCGTCATCTCGCCCCAAAAGGGCCTCCCTCGCTCTGGCGGGTTTTCGCTGTCGGTAGCAAAATATCGGCGTTGCCTTGATCCAAACCTACCAAAAGGGGGACAAGTTTATTTTGGTCGGTTTTATCTGGGCAAACGTGGTCGTCTATCGCAATGTAGTCATTGGGGATGTTCTTGTTGGACTAGTCGTTTAAGAACGTCCCCAACGACTGCATAGCATGAGAGTGGAAATCTACGCTCGTTCGTTTTTGCCTACATTTGGAGGAAGAGCTCGTGGAGGCGGGCGTCGTCGTCGAGCTCGGGGTGGAAGGTGACGCCGAGCTGGTTGTCTTGACGGGCGGCGACGATGCGGCCATCGACTTCGGACAGGGCCTTGGCATTGCCGTGCACCTTGACGATGCGGGGTGCACGGATAAACGTCAGCGGCACTTCACCGTCGATACCGTCTACCCGCCCCTTGGTGCGAAAGCTGCCGAGCTGTCTGCCATAGGCATTACGCTCAACGAGCACATCCATGGTTGCCAGGCGCGGCGTCCCCTTATCGTCGTGGGCGGCAAGGTCGCGCGCCAGCAGAATCAAGCCGGCGCAAGTCCCCAATACAGGCATGCCTTCAACAATGCGGATGCGAAGCCCCTCGAGCATACCGAGTTCGGCAAGTAGCTTGCCCTGAACGGTGGACTCGCCGCCGGGGAGGACCAGGCGGTCAAAGTTCTGCTGCAAATCGGCCGCCTGCCTCAGCTCAATACAGTGCGCGCCCAGCTCAGATAGTCTTGCCTCGTGCTCGGCAAAAGCGCCTTGGACCGCCAGCACGGCGACCGTTTGGTCTGCATAATCGCTCATGTGCGATCCTTTCTGCTGGACTAGCGCCCGCGCTCCTCCATGATGATCTCGATCTCGTCGGCGTTGATGCCCACCATGGCCTCGCCCAGGTCCTCCGAAAGCCCGGCGATGAGTTTGGCATCGGTGAAGTTTGCCACGGCCTTGACGATGGCGGCGGCGCGCTTAGCGGGGTCGCCGCTCTTAAAGATACCCGAGCCGACAAAGACGCCCTCGGCACCCAGCTGCATCATCAACGCGGCGTCGGCGGGGGTCGCTACGCCGCCGGCGGCAAAGTTCACGACGGGAAGCTTGCCCGTGGCATGGACCTCGCGGACCAGTTCGACCGGAACCTGCAGCTGTTTGGCTGCCTCAAAGAGCTCATCATCGCGCAGAGCGACAACGTCACGGATCTGCTTTTGGATCTTGCGCATGTGGCGCACGGCTTGGACGACGTCGCCCGTGCCCGGCTCGCCCTTGGTGCGAATCATCGTGGCGCCCTCGGCAACACGGCGCAACGCCTCGCCCAGATCGCGGGCGCCGCAGACAAACGGCACGTCAAACTGGGTCTTGTCGATGTGATAAACGTCATCGGCGGGGGAGAGAACCTCGGACTCGTCGATGTAATCGATCTCGATGGCCTGCAGGATCTGCGCCTCGACAATGTGACCGATGCGGCACTTGGCCATGACGGGGATGGAGACGGCCTCTTGGATGCCCTTGATCATCTTGGGATCGCTCATACGCGAGACGCCGCCTGCGGCACGGATGTCGGCCGGGATGCGCTCGAGAGCCATGACGGCGCAGGCGCCTGCCTCCTCGGCGATGCGTGCCTGCTCGGGAGTGGTGACGTCCATGATGACGCCGCCCTTGAGCATCTGCGCGAGCTCGCGGTTGAGTTTGACGCGATCGGCCTTGCTGGTCTGTTCTACCATGGTTGCTCCCTTGGTTGGCATGTGCATTGCTTGACGGAACATCCTATCGGGGAGCTGGGTATGGCGAAATACTCAGTTTTCGAGATAATTACAAGGTCAGACTAATACCAGATTGAACAGCGCGATAAGGTCAGGTGGCAAACACATGCTTGACTACAATTTGGAAAAACGCGGCGAAGCATCGCTCTATGAGTATGTTTACCAGCAAATTCGAGATGATATCGTAGCTGGACGCATTGCGGCGGGGGAACATCTTCCGTCTAAGCGCGCCTTTGCCAGTCATCTGGGAATCAGTGTCATTACCATCGAGAATGCATATAACCAGTTACTTGCCGAGGGCTATATTTGCTCAATGCCGCGTCGGGGCTACTACGCTTGCGAGCTTCCGGATGCACCGGTTTTGCCTTCGGCTGCGGAGGGCATCGACCGAGATGCCGTCTCCGCGGGCCCCAGCGCACATGATATCAACGGACAGGTCGAGCGATTTGATGCGCTTTCTCCTTCCGCTTTGGAGGCGGCGCGGCTTTGGCAAAGCGCGCTGCGGGCGACGCTGGCATCCGAAGACGAACGCGAAATCTTTTCGACTGCGCCGGCACAGGGCACCGCTCGGCTACGACGCGCAATTGCTCACCACCTGCGCGGGACAAGGGGTATGAATGTCGACCCCGACAACATCGTTATCGGTGCGGGCGCCCAGCTGCTCGATACCATGTTGGTTCAGTTGCTTGGAGCCGACAAGGTGTATGCCGTTGAGGATCCGGGCTATTTGCGCCTGACGCGCATCTATCAGGCCATGGGCTGCAAAGTTCGACATATCCCGTTGGATGATGAGGGCGTGGTCTTGAGCACTCTGCAGAAAAGCGGGACCGATGTCCTTCATCTGATGCCGTCCCATCAGTATCCGACCGGCCTTGTGACGAGCATTGCGCGTCGCTACGCGCTGCTCAGCTGGGCCGCCGAGCGAGCGGGTCGGTATCTCATCGAAGATGACTTTGATTGTGAGTTTCGCCTTGCCGGCAAACCGATTCCCGCGCTCGCGTCGATCGATGCCGCCCAGTCGGTTATCTACACCAACACGTTTTCGAAGAGCCTGTCATCGGCGTTGCGTCTAGCGTACATGGTGCTGCCCGACGAGCTAATGGAGCGGTTTAGGCGCAACCTTGGTTTTTACGCCTCGTCGGTGAGTTCTGTTGACCAGGTCGCTTTGGCTCGTTTGCTGGAATCGGGTGATTACGAGCGACATGTGAACCGCGTGCGCGTTCGTGCTCGCGAGGCGCGTGATGGCCTGGCGGCGCTTGTGCGGAAAGCGTTTCCGGCAGGGGAGGTTTCGATCGAGCATGCGGACGCGGGCCTTTACTGCACCGTTGCCCTGTCCGAGGACGGAGCGGGGAAGAGTTTCGCGAAGGCTCTTGCTGACGCTCGTATTTCCTATGTCAACATCGCCGATTGCCTGTGGACGGGTGATCGGGCATCGACTAAGAACGCTCCATCTCGCGTCCTCATACAATACGACGACCTGAGCCCTCAGTCGCTCATCGCTCTTCAAGAGCAGCTGCAATAAGCCCACGAAAAAGGCCCGAACCATGCGGTCCGGGCCTCATCGAGCTAGAGGTTATGTCTCAGGCGGTTGGCTTAGCCAAAGTAGCGCTTGAGCAGGCCGGCGAAAGCCTTGCCGTGGCGGGCCTCGTCGCGAGCCATCTCGTGCACGGTGTCATGGATGGCATCGAGGCCAACGGCCTTGGCGCGCTTAGCAAGATCGGTCTTGCCGGCGGTGGCGCCGTTCTCGGCCTCAACGCGCATCTCGAGGTTCTTCTTGGTGGAGTCGGTCACGACCTCGCCCAGGAGCTCAGCGAACTTGGCGGCATGCTCCGCCTCCTCGTGGGCAGCCTTCTCCCAGTACAGGCCGATCTCGGGATAGCCCTCGCGATGAGCGACACGAGCCATGGCCAGGTACATACCGACTTCAGAGCACTCGCCCTCAAAGTTAGCGCGCAGGTCGGCAACGATGTCCTCGGAGACGCCCTCCATCTTGGCGACGCCCACGACGTGCTCGGCAGCCCACTCGAGCTGGCCCTCCTCCTGCTTCAGGAAACGAGAACCGGGAACGCCGCACTGGGGGCACTTAAAATCCTCGGGCAGCTGGTCGCCGTCGAACTCTTCCACATAACCGCAAACGGGGCAAACAAACTTCATGATTCGATCCTTTCGATCGATGGCGATTGCGCGCTCGTCCGGTCCCGTAAGGGCCCTCTCCGGACGTGCGTCTTGACGAGTTCTATTATCCATAAATGCGACCAAATGTGAAGCCTATTAGGAATGATTTTTAATAAAACAATTTTGAGATATGAAGATGTTGATTGATTAACGATTGGCGGGCCGTCTGCGATCTCCGCTGAGTACAATCGGTCGAGCAAATGTTGACCTATCAACAAATAAGGGAGTTTCCTTTATGCATCTAGCCAGTCGTGCCTGGTGCCGAACATATCAGACGGTTTTTCGCATTGCATTGCCGATCCTGCCCTATACCGAGCCGCGCATTTTGGAGCATGCCGAGGATGTGCCCGCGGTGCTTCAAAAGCGCTCGATCCAGAAGGTCCTTATCGTGACAGACCCTGGTATTGCACGTTTGGGGCTCACGGCATCACTCGAGCGTGCGCTTACGGCTCAGGGGATTGGCGTTACGGTCTATGCCGAAACGCGTATGAACCCCACGGTCTCAAACGTGGAGGAAGCGGCGTCCCTGTATCGAGAGAGCGCCTGCCAGGCCATTATCGGCTTTGGCGGTGGCTCGGCCATGGACTGTGCCAAGGGCGTGGGAGCACGCATCGCGCAGCCAAACAAGCCCATCAACAAGATGCGCGGGCTGCTGCGGATTCATCGTCGCCTGCCGCTGCTCATCGCCGTTCCCACCACGGCAGGCACGGGAAGCGAGGTTACGCTTGCGGCGGTAATTACCGATGATGAGACGCACTACAAGTACCCCATTAACGACTTTGTGCTTATCCCGCGCCTTGCGGTGCACGACCCCGAGTTTACGCGCGGCCTGCCCGCCTCCATTACGGGGCAGACGGGCATGGACGCCCTGACGCATGCTGTCGAGGCCTTTATCGGGCGAAGCACCACGCCCTATACGCGCAAGATGGCGCGACAGGCGGTTCAGCTCATCCACGACAATTTGCTCGAGGCCTATGAGCATGGCGACAACATGCGTGCACGTCGCAATATGCTTTCGGCGGCGTATAAGGCGGGTGTTGCGTTTACCCGCTCCTATGTCGGATATGTGCATGCCATCGCGCACAGTCTGGGCGGCCGATACGGAATTCCGCACGGTTTGGCCAACGCGATCATCCTGCCGCACATGCTTCGCGCTTATGGTGACGCCGCCGCCCCCAAGCTTGCCGACCTCGCTCGCATGGCGGGCATTGCGCCGGCTACCGCACAGGATAGTCTTGCGGCCGAGGCCTTTATCGATTGGGTCGACCGCATGAACGGGGCCCTGGGAATCCCCAAATATGTCTCAGGTATTCGCCGCTCCGACATTCCTGAGATGGCGGCGCATGCCGATGCCGAGGCCAATCCCCTGTACCCCGTTCCGCTTTTGATGGACCGCTTGGAGCTCGAGCATATGTACGAAGTCGTTGCAGGTGGTATGTTTGAGGGCGAGAACTAGGAGGGTCCATGAACACCGGGGAAATTGCGCGCATCGTCGGCGATCAGCGCACCTACTTTAAGACGCACGCTACGTTTGATGTCGATGCTCGACGTCGCGCGCTCGTGAGTTTACGCGATGCGGTCCGGGCGCACGAGGCCGATATTGCCCATGCGCTCAAGACCGATTTGGGAAAGTCGCATGACGAGGCATATATGTGCGAGATCGGCACGTCGCTTTCCGAGATTCGTCATCAGATTGCTCACGTGGTTCGATGGAGTCGTCCGCGCCTGCGTCCGTGCGATCTTGCCAACGCCGTGAGTGTGTGCAAAACGCAAGCCGTGCCCTATGGCGTCACGCTCATCATGGCGCCCTGGAACTACCCGTTTTTGCTGACGCTCGAGCCGCTCGCTGGCGCCCTTGCCGCAGGCAATACCGTCGTCATCAAGCCGAGTGCATATGCTCCGGCATCGAGCGCGGTGCTCAAGCAAATCTGTGAAGAGGCATTTGATCCGCGTCTGGTGACGGTTGTCGAGGGCGGGCGCGCCGAGAACGAAGCGTTGCTCGATGAGTGCTGGGACAAGATTTTCTTTACCGGTAGCGTTCCGGTCGGCAAACTCGTCATGGAGCGCGCAAGTAAAAACCTTGCGCCCGTGACGCTTGAGCTGGGCGGAAAGAGTCCCTGCATCGTGGATGCGACGGCAAACTTGAAGGTTGCGGCACGGCGTATCGCCTTTGGTAAATGGCTCAACGTGGGGCAGACCTGCGTGGCGCCCGACTACCTGCTGGTCGATACGAGCGTGCACGACGAGCTGCTGGGCCTCATCAAGGAAGAGGTCCGTCGCATGTTTGGCGAGCACCCGCTCGATAACGAGGATTACGGGCATATCGTCAACGCCAAACATTTTGCGCGCGTGCGTGGGCTGATCGATCCCGATAAGGTCGTGCTTGGAGGTGTCACGCGCGAGGCTTCGCTCAAGATCGAGCCGACGATTTTGGATGGCGTGGCCCCCGATGACGCCGTGATGCAGGAGGAGATCTTCGGCCCCATCTTGCCGGTACTGACGTTTGAGAACTTAGACGAGGCCGAAACGTTTATTACGGATCGTCCGACGCCGCTGGCCCTGTATATCTTTAGCCAGGACCGCGAGGTCCAGCAGCGCTTTGTGCGCTACGTGCCCTTTGGCGGCGGCTGTGTTAACGACACCATCATGCATCTGGCTACGAGCCATATGGGCTTTGGCGGCATGGGCGCGAGCGGCATGGGGCAGTACCATGGCCGCGAGAGCTTCGATGCGTTTAGCCACAAGAAGAGCATCGTGAACAAGGCAACCTGGCTGGACGTGCCGTTTCGGTATGCGCCCTACGCAAGCTGGAAGCACAAATTCGTGCGCATGTTTGTGCATTAGGAAATGGCAGGTAATACGAACAAGTGTTCCTATTACCTGCCATTTACGTTAGACTACTGCCATGGGGTACGGATGGGCCAACTCCCTTTAGAAGGGAATTGGTATGAACGTAAGCGATGTTATTTCGTTACTGGCGTTGTTAATCGCGGCTATCGAACTCGGCCTGTTTATCGGCCGAATGAAATAGCCGCCCCCGCGTAAGCGAAGACGGCCACTTCTCACGATGTAAACGTGCACTGGAGTTGGCAAGACCCGCTGCAACGGGTGCCATCCGTGCCTCTATCTTATCTGCAAGCGCTCTGTCTCGCAAGCGTTGCGGCAACTGGGTGAAAGGCGCGAGCGGGTGAATTCGTGTCCGCACGGGCCCGTAAACTTCTCAGTAAGGTTAAGCGCCGGTTTATCCGGCCGTTAGAGGAGCTGCCATGTACGAGCCTTCACGTGTTCTTTTGTCGTTTCATATCGCAGGATTTCAGTATGCCGACGGTGCCTTGGTCCTGGGCGATCTTAAGGTCGGCGATAAGCTGACGCTGTGTGCCGAGCGCGATAATCCCCATGACCCTGAGGCGGTTGCGATCTATTACGGCAACACCAAGCTCGGCTATGTTCCGGGAAACGGGGTCGGCCCGCTATCCGTGATGATGCATTATGGACACGAGGGTGTATTTGAGGCGCGCGTGCAGCAGGTTGCCCCCGAGCGTAGCCCGTGGCACCAGGTGCGCGTTGGCCTCTACGTGGTGGATGCTCGCTAGTCGGTAAGGGAGGCTGCCATGTTTGATGACGATGGCCTGTTCGATCTGACGGATGACCCGTTTGAGTGGGATATGCTGCTCGACGATGATGAGCTGGAGCAGGACCGTAAGAAGCGGCAGGACAAGAAAACTCAGGGTGACGCTTCGAAAAAGCAAGACAAGCGCCGCCGCGGACTGTTCGGCGGGCTCTTTGGATAACCGCCGCATCGCTGCGTCTGTATACTTAGCACGAGTTGAACACGTTGCGAAATGAGGACAGAGACGATGATGTGGTTTACCGCCGACCTGCACCTGGGCGACACGAATATCCTGCACGACATGGACCGGCCATTTGGCTCGGTCGAGGAGATGAACCGCAAGGTCATCGATGCCGTGAATGAGTGCGTGGCGGCGGACGACCGTCTCTATATCTTGGGAGACTTTACCTATCGTTTGCCCCTGGCGGATGCTGTGCGCCTGCGCGAGCGCATCGAATGTCAGAACGTAACGCTCATCCGTGGCAACCATGACGGTGACTGGGAAGATCCAGCTGCGCCCCAAATCTGGGAAGACGTGCGTGATTACCTGGAGATTGCTCCCGGCTATGCCAAGGGCCATCGCCTGGTGTTGAGCCATTACCCCATGCTCAGCTGGAATGGCAAGGCGCGTGGCGCCATCATGCTGCACGGGCATATCCACAGCAGGGGAGACCGCACCAACGCGCGCAACTGCGATCGCGAGCGCCCCATTTATCGCTACGATGTGGGCCTCGACGCCAACGAGTACAAGCCCGTAAGCCGAGACCAGATCTTGAGCTTCTTTGGACTGTAATTCTCGAACCGTCACACAAACCGCCACAAAGGGGACAGGCACCTTTGTGGTGGTTCTGGCGCTGTTGCTATTATGGCGGCGGCGTCTTTTTTGTCCGTGCGGCGCGGTAGAGTGTAAGCGGTTGAAATTTGCGTCCATCGAGGAGCTGCTATGAACGAGATCAAGTGCCCGCATTGTGGCGAAGTTTTTAAGGTCGATGCGTCTGGCTATGCGGACATCGTCAAGCAAGTGCGCAATGCCGAGTTTTCGCGCGACCTGGATGAGCGTGTGAAGGCAGTCCAGCGCGAGGGCGAGCAGGCGCTGGAGCTTGAGCGCTCGCGTTCGACGGCTGCCTTGCAAAAGGCAGATTCTCAGCGCAACGCTCAACTTGTCGAGCAGAAGAACGCCGCGGAGCAGAAGCTGGCACAAGAGGTTGCCAAGCGCGACGCTGAGCTTGCCGAGCTGCGCGCCAAGCTCGAGGGCGCTGCCACAGAGCGCGAGAGCGCAAGTCAGCGCGCGGCGGTTGAGGCCCGTGCCGATGCTCAAAAGGAAAACGCCGAGCTTCAGCGAGAAATCGACAATTTGCGTGCGCAGCTGGAGCGCAAAGATGACGAAGCCAAGCTCGTCGAGTCGGTGGCGCGCAATGCTGCTCAAAACGATTTGGCTGCACGTGATGCTCAGATTGCCGAGCTGCAGGCCAGGCTTGCCGCGGCGGACAAGGCCCAGGAGATGGCGCTTGCCGCTGCCGCGGCAGAGTCGCAGCGCGAGCTCGATGCTGCTCGCGGTGAAGCTGAGCGCGCGCTTGCTGACTACCGCGCGACGGTACAGGAGAAGTTTTCCGCCGCAAAGGCACAATCTGAGCAAGAGGCCGAGGGTCTGCGTGCCCAGTTGCGCGAGCAGGAACTGATGGCAAAAATGAACCTGTCGGAGGCGGTCGCCGCGGTGGAGCGAGAGCGCGATGAGGCACGTGCCAAGCTGACGAGCGAGCTGGCGGTGCGCGATTCTCGCGAGGAACAGGCCAAGGCGGCACACGAGCTCGAGCTTGCGCAGGCCAAGCGCGCGAGCGATGACCTGATTCGCTACAAGGATGAAGAGATTGAGCGCCTTAAGGACATGAAGGTCCGCCTGTCCACCAAGATGGTGGGCGAGTCGCTCGAGCAGCACTGCGAGACCGAGTTTAACCGTCTGCGCATGACGGCGTTTCCTAACGCGTACTTCGAGAAAGACAACGATGCGTCCGAGGGTACCAAGGGCGACTTTATCTTCCGCGAGTGCGACGCGAGCGGCAACGAGGTCATTTCGATTATGTTCGAGATGAAAAACGAGAACGACGAGACTGCGACCAAGCACAAAAACGAGGACTTCTTTAAGAAGCTCGATCACGATCGTCGCCAGAAAGGCTGTGAGTACGCGGTGCTCTGCACGCTACTCGAGCCCGAGAGCGAGCTCTATAACGCAGGGATAGTCGACGTGAGCTATCGCTACGAGAAGATGTACGTGATTCGCCCACAGTTTTTCATTCCCATGATTACACTTCTTCGCAACGCCGCCATGGGTTCGCTGCGCTATAAGCAGGAGCTAGCGGAGTACAAACAGCAGAATATCGACGTCACGAACTTCGAAGCCAAGATGGAAAAGTTCAAGAACGATTTCGGTCGCAACTACGAGATCGCGAGCCGCAAGTTCCAAACGGCGATCGATGAGATTGACAAGACGATTAGTCATCTGCAGAAAACCAAGGAAGCGTTGCTGTCCTCCGAGAACAATCTGCGCCTGGCCAACAAGAAAGCCGACGATCTTACCATTCGCAAGCTCACGTGGGGTAACAAGACCATGAAGGCAGCGTTTGACGAGGCACGCGGGGCTGCGCCAGAGACAAACGATGAGCCCGCCGAGGCGGATTCGTATGAGGTCGAGGATGCCGAGTAAGGCATAGCGTATAGTGCAAAAGCGGGCCGCTGGCGATATTGCCAACGGCCCCGTTTCATTTCGTTCCAGTATGTACGACTAGTCCTCGATCAAATCTTCGATAAAGCCGACACGGTAGTTCTTGAAGATGACCTCGCCACCGTCTTGCGTGGCGTCCAGATCGACATCGCCCATGATGCCAAAG
>DYAA01000052.1 GCA_019419405.1 Collinsella sp.
GTGGCAGAGAATGCCGTCCGCGAGCAGCTCGACACGCTCTCGCTTGACGGCCTGGACATGGGCATGGTCGTCGTCGACCCCAAGACCGGCTACATCAAGTGCATGGTGGGCGGCTACGACTACAACGCCGACGAGAACCACGTAAACCATGCCACGGCCAAGCGTCCCGTCGGCTCCACCTTTAAGGCCTTTACGCTGGCAACTGCCATCCAAAACGGCATGAACCCCAACGTCACCCTCAACTGCAACTCGCCGCTCAAGGCCAAGGGCACCACAACCGAGGTACAAAACTACGCCAACCAGAGCTATGGCAACATCACGCTTAAGCAGGCGACGGCATACTCCTCCAACACCGGCTACATCCAGGTGGCGGAAGCCGTCGGCAACAGCAAGATCATCTCGCTCGTCAAAAAGCTCGGCATCGACCCCGCCAAGGACAACATCGAGGACGTTCCCGTCATGACCCTCGGCACCGGCTCGATCTCGCCGCTCGAGAGGGCCGCCGCCTACGCGACGTTTGCCAACGGCGGCTACTATCGCCAGCCGATCGCCATCACCGAGATTGACTCTCGTACCGGTTCGGTGCTGTACCAGCACACCGACAATCCCTCACAGGTGCTTACCGAGGGCGAGGCCGCCGCGGTCACCGATGTTCTGTCCGGCGTCATGAAGGGCAGCGGTACGGGTGCTGCCGGCGCCCTGAGTGTCAACCAGCCCTATGCCGGCAAGACGGGCACCACCGACAACACCACCAACCTGTGGTTCTGCGGCTATACCCCGCAGCTGGCATGCGCCCTGTGGACCGGCTATTCCGCGGGCGAGATCCCCATCCAAAAGTACGGCACGGACCTGCTGGGCGACAGCACCAACCTGCCTGTCTTTAAGCGGTTTATGAACACCGTTCTGACCGGTACCGAGCGCGAGGAGTTTGCGACCGGAACGGCGCCCACCTACAAGAACAACAGCGTCTGGAAGTTCTACGGCACCAACAACACCAAGAAGTCGGAGAACGACGACAAGGACAAGGACGAAGAGGAAGAGGAAGAGGAAACCACCACAACGACTACCACGACGACCACGACCACCGAGACCACGGGCGGCGACACCACCGGCGGCACCGGTACGACCGGTGGCTCGACGGGCGGCTCCACTGGTGGTTCGACCGGCGGCGATGGCGGCACGCCTACGCCTACGCCCACTCCCGACCCCTCGCCCACGCCTGACGATACGGTCGGCTAAGAAGTACGCGACTAAAGCCAACAAGGCCCCGAGCAGCTTATTGAACTGCTCGGGGCCTTTTAGTTTGAAGCGACCTGGTGGGCGGTCTTTATACCGGCAAACAAAAAGAGGTACCGACCAACGTCGATACCCCTTACAAGCCACTATGTCAGCGCACACAATGCCGAGCGCACGACCCGCACACCTACTTGCGAGAATTGCTCAACTTATTGATCAGCGCCTCGAGACGCTCGCCGTCCTCGGCCGTCTGGGCAATAACCAAAATCGTATCGTTGCCGGCAAGCGAGCCAAGCACATCGGGCAACTCTGCCGCATCAACGGCGGCGGCGATGCCGGAAGCCGTGCCAGGCTGAGCCTTGATCATAACCAGATTATCGGTACGCAGAACGCCCGTTACGAGCTCGGAAACCATACGCTGCAGGTGCAAGTCCTCTGCCAGAACATAGATGCCCTCAGGGAGCTTACGCAGCCCCATGTCGGCAATATCGCGAGAGACAGTCGCCTGCGTGCAATCAAAGCCCATAGCACGGAGCTCATCAACCAGCACGCGCTGCGTGCGGACATCCTTATTGCGCACAATATCTCTAATGGCATCCTGGCGCCCATTGCGTTTTTTAGCCATACAAACCCTCTCTCCAAAAGATGGCGGAGACAATCAATCAGTGATTGAATAGTTTAACGCTATTTGAAGGCTTTTGTGTATAAGAACGCATTTCGAAACAATTCTATGCAAGTTTGTTTCGTAATGAGCCGTTTAGGCGGTTTTTGCGCCCGTCCGGTTAAGAAAAGCTGCCAGATGCGTACACATCACGCAGCGCGCGGGCTTGGCGCTGGCGATCGGCCCAAACAACAGACCGAGTCCCCGATGGTTATCCTTGAGCGCGGCGACCATCTGACGGGTTCGAGGCGCCTCGAGCATATCACGCATGCGGGCGGAACGCTCGATTGACGACACTCCATGCGGGCTCAGACACAAATTCTCGATGCAGGCGACCAGTCCGGCAAAGTAGAACTTTTGGCTTGCCAGCTTGAGCCGACCACCGCTATCTGCTTCCGAGAGTGAGTCCGCAAGCTCGTCGAGCGCCCGGGCGTCATCGGATACCTTGGCATACATGGTGGGATCAAAGGCATCTGTAAGCTTAGGCGCCGCCGCGTGGAAACAAGCGTCGCCGCATCCGGAGACGCGCTGTGCCTGCGAGAGCGCGCACGCCATAAACCCAACCGTGCGAAACGTCTTATCGCACAAAAGACATGCCTCAAACAGTGGACGGCTGTACATCACGCCAGAGACTTGAGCAACCAAGCCGCCTAAAATCAACTGGGGCAGCCCAGTCACCATAGAAGACTCGTCTTCTATGGCAATAGAGGCAGCATCCAAGACGCGCGAATGACGCTCGCGATGCGCATCGTATCGATCGAGCGACACCGAGGGGAGCACAATGTCTGCCGCAGTATCGCACGCGATATCGACCATCTTGGAAAGGGCCTGCGGAGCAAACCACTCATCGGCGTTCATGGCGATGATTTGAGAGCCGCGCGAGGCATCAAAACCGGCACGAAGACAAGCGCCGCGCTTCGCGTCCTCGACGTCAATCAAATCAATATGGATGTCCCTGTCGGCAGCAACTTGAAGCGAATGGCGCACACCGGGCACAGCATCGCGGCAGACAACGACAATCTGCAAATCATAGAGGTCTTGGTTCTGGATACTCTCGAGCGCACGCATCGCATAGCTGGGCGAACCTTCTACCACAAGGATCACCGAAAGTCGCGGATGCGAACAACGTCGAACCAAGTTTTCCATCCTCTCGATAGCACCAAATCAAACTGTCGTTCATGGTACACCCGAGCTATAAAAGCAACGAGCCGCCTAACATGTTGCACGCCAAGAACAGATGTTGCACACGCGCAGCTCACACATAGTATGTGCAAGGCACAGACGCGCCGAGCACTCCCCTAGTCGAGAACGACAAGCTCGTCGGGGCCGTAATCCACACCCATAAACGTAAGGCCGCAGGCAGGCGCCGTGGGACCCGCAGCGGTTCGGTCACGGACGTCAATAACCTCGCGCATCCACTGGGGATCGCGACGATGCATGCCAATCTCCACGAGCGTTCCTACAATGGTACGCACCATCGAGTGCAAAAACGCATTGCCCTCGATAGTGAAGGTCAGGATATCCTCGCCAAAAGCGACCTCGTGGCCAAACTCCGCACGCATCACGCAGCGGTGCGTGGGCTTGCCCACAGCAGAGGCAACCTTGCAAAAGCTCTTAAAGTCCTGCTCGCCCAAAAGCGCAGGGCAGGCGGCCGCCATCGCATCGACGTCGAGGGGATAGCGATGCCACCACACCGCACCGCGCGAGAGCACGGGGCGCGCATCGCGATCGGCAATACGGTACGTATACGTACGGGACCGCGCGTCAAAGCGGGCAGAAAAGCCCCTACGGGCCTTGTAGACCTCGTTTATGGCGATATCTTTGGGCAGGAGGGCATCCATAGCCCTCAGCCACCTACGGCGCGTCAGAGCAAGCTCAGCGTCCGTTACGGGCACGCTAATGTACTGGGCCACCGCATGCACGCCGGCATCGGTACGACCCGCACACGTCAGATCGATCGGGCGGCGCAGCAGCGTCTCGATAGCGCGGCGCAACTCGCCCGCAACGGTCGTCTGGCCCGGCTGCTCGGCAAATCCGCTATAGGACGAGCCATCATAGGCAACACAGAATACAAGCGTGGCATCGAGCTCAGGAATCGAATTGAAATCAGACGGCGCGGTCATGGGCGCTCCCAACAAACAATCAACGGTATCGCGACAAAAATAGAGGGGTACGCGAACGTACCCCTCGAATATAGCCTATGCAGACGGATTGTCTACTCAGCGGTCTCCTCAGCAGGAGCCTCCTCGACGGCCTCGACCTTCTTGGGAGCAGCGGCCTTCTTGGGGGCCGGAGCAGCCTTCTTGGCCTTAGGCGTGCAAGGCTCGGTGACGAGCTCCATGATAACGATAGGAGCGTTGTCGCCCTTACGGTTGCCGAGCTTCATGATGCGGGTGTAACCGCCGTTGCGGTCCTGCCACATGCCCTGGGCAGCCTTGTCGAAGATCTCGGCAACGAGCTGCTTATCGCCGAGCTTGGCGATGGCCAGACGACGAGAGTGCAGGTCGCCCTTCTTGGCCCAGGTGATGATCGGATCGACGACCGAACGCAGCGCCTTAGCGCGGGTCTCGGTGGTCTTGATGCGGTCGTTCTCGAAGAGGGCCTTGGCCAGGCTCTTCTTCATGGCCTTGGTGTGGCTCGCATCGGTGCCGAGCTTCAGGCCCTTCTTAACGTTGTGACGCATGGTCTAGTTTCTCCTCAAATATGCGAAGCATTAAGCCTTCAGGCTCAGGCCCATGGACTCAAGCTTGTCCTTCACTTCCTCGATCGACTTAACACCGAAGTTACGGATGTTAAGCAGATCGTTCTCCGAGAACTCAACGAGCTGACGGACCGAGTGAATGCTGGCGCGCTTAAGGCAGTTGTAGGAACGGACGGAAAGGTCCAGATCCTCGATCTGCTTGTCCAGCTCGGCGTTGTCGTTGGTGACCTCGGGAGCGAAGATCGAAGCCTCCTCCTCGACCTCGGGGGTCTCGGCAAGGTTCATAAAGGCAGCCATATGCTGGTTGATGATATTGGCAGCCTGGACCACGGCGTCGCGCGGAGCGATGGAGCCGTTGGTCTCGATCTCGAGGACAAGGCGGTCGTAGTCGGTGTGCTGACCGACACGGCAAGCCTCAACGAGCTTGGCGCAACGGGACACCGGCGAGTACAGCGAGTCGACGTGGATCACACCGATGGGATCGTTGTCGCGCTTGTTAGCCTCGCCAGAGACATAGCCGCGGCCATAGCCGATGCGCATGCTCATGGTGAGATGGCCACCCTCGGTAAGCGTAGCGATGTGCTGCTCGGGGTTGACCAGCTCAAACTCGGACGGAATAAAGAAGTCCGCACCGGTGACCTCGCAGGGGCCGTCAACCGAGATGGTGGCGGTCGCCTCGTCGGTCGTGCCGAGAGCCCTGAAGACAAGACCCTTGACATTCAGGACGATGTCGGTGACATCCTCGACCATGTTAGGGATGGTCATGAACTCGTGCTGCGCACCATCGATCTGAATAGCCTCGACGGCGGCACCCTCGAGCGAGGACAGAAGAACGCGACGAAGGGAGTTACCCAGCGTATCGCCGTAACCACGCTCGAGCGGCTCGACGGAGACACGAGCAGACGTCTCGTTGATCTCTTCGACCTGAACCTGAGGCCTAATGAATTCTGACATGTATTACCTCCAGCCTCAGCAGCCCGGATGGACTACTTAGAGTAGAGCTCGACGATGAGCTGCTCGTTGATATCACCGCTGATCTGCTCACGCGTCGGCAGAGCGAGCACGTTACCAGACAGCTTCTCGATATCGACCTCGAGCCAGCCAGGGACCTCAAAGCGCTCGGAGGAAATCAGGGCCTCCTTGATGGGGAGGAGGTCACGGAACTTCTCGCCGACAGCGACGACGTCGCCGGCCTTGACGCGGTAGGACGGGATGTCCACGCGCTTGCCGTTCACGGTGAAGTGACCATGACGGACGGACT
This sequence comes from Collinsella sp., assembly GCA_019419405.1. Classification (GTDB taxonomy): domain Bacteria; phylum Actinomycetota; class Coriobacteriia; order Coriobacteriales; family Coriobacteriaceae; genus Collinsella. Next base: position 5,860 of record DYAA01000052.1, read on the forward strand.
GACGAGCCTCTTTGCGGGTGCGGGCGAAGCCAAGACGGAAGACGACGTTGTCGAGGCGAGACTCAAGGATGATCATGAGGTTCTCACCGGTGACGCCGTTCATCTTACGGGCCTTGTTGAAGTAGCCGTGGAACTGCTTCTCCAGAACGCCATAGATGAACTTGACCTTCTGCTTCTCGCGCAGCTGCATGCCGTACTCAGATTCCTTGCGACGGCGCTTGGGCTGACGGATAGATTCCTTCTTGCTGCTGTAACCGAGCTCAGCGGGATCGATCCCGAGCTGACGGCAGCGCTTAAGAACAGGAGTCCTGTCGATTGCCATATTGATACGATCCTTTCAGTTACACGCGGCGACGCTTCTTGGGGCGGCAGCCGTTGTGCGGAATGGGGGTCTTGTCCTGGATGCTCGAGACCTCGAGGCCAGCAGCCTGGAGGGAGCGGATGGCGGTCTCACGACCAGAGCCGGGGCCCTTGACGAAGACGGAAACCTTCTTCATACCGTGCTCCATGGCCTGCTTGGCAGCAGCCTCGGCAGCCATCTGGGCAGCGAACGGCGTGGACTTACGGGAGCCCTTGAAGCCCACCTGGCCAGCCGACTTCCAGGAAATGACGTTGCCCTGGGGATCGGTGATCGAAACGATCGTGTTGTTGAACGTAGAACGAATGTGAGCCTGGCCCACGGAAATGTTCTTACGGTCCGCGCGCTTCAGACGGGCAGCGCGAACGTTCTTCTTAGCAGTAGCCATCTATCTAGCGCTCCTTATTTCTTCTTCTTAGCACCGATCTGACGCTTCGGGCCCTTGCGGGTACGAGCGTTAGTGTGGGTGCGCTGGCCGCGGACCGGGAGGCCCTTGCGGTGACGAAGGCCGCGGTTGCAGCCGATGTCCATAAGGCGCTTGACGTTCTGGTTGCGCTCACGGCGGAGGTCGCCCTCAACCATGATCTGGTTCTTATCGATATAATCGCGGATGGCGTTAACCTCATTCTCGGTGAGGTCCTTAACGCGCGTATCCACGTTAACGTTGCACTCGACGCAGATCTTCGTCGCAGTGGTGCGGCCGATGCCGTAAATGTAGGTCAGACCGATCTCAACGCGCTTCTCACGCGGGAGGTCGACACCATTAATACGGGCCAACGTAGTCTCCTCTCTTAACCCTGACGCTGCTTATGACGGGGGTTCTCGCAAATAACGAGGACCTTGCCATGGCGCCTAATGATTTTGCACTTATCGCACATCTTCTTGACCGAAGGACGTACCTTCATCGTTCTTCCTTTCGGTAGCGCTCAAACTACTTCCCTACTATCTACTCGCCCAGCCGCAGGCGTTTAAAACTATGGCTGGTCTTCACACACAATCCGACCGTAGGTTGAGCTAAGCCTGCAGTCGGAAATGGAGTGCGTGTATGCGTGCCGCTATTTGTAGCGATAGGTGATGCGGCCGCGGGTCAGGTCGTACGGGGAAAGCTCCACGACAACCCTGTCACCGGGGAGAATACGGATGTAATTCATTCGGATCTTGCCAGAAATGTTGCACAGAACCGAATGACCGTTCTCGAGCTCGACCTTAAACATGGCGTTGGGCAGCGGTTCCTTTACCGTACCCTCGAGCTCAATTGCGTCTTCCTTCTTCACAAGCAATCATCTTTCTCTAGAAAACGACAGCGATTGAGTATTCTACAACACGTATGCACGCATCGTAATAACTTCGTAATGGCTCCACAACTAAATGAAACTTGTTACATTTCTCCGCCTTGGAGCGAACACCAAGCACCTTGGGCATCCGTGGTGAGAATCACCGGACCGTCATTGGTAATGGCGACGGTGTTCTCGTAGTGCGCGGCGGGCAGGTGGTCGTTGGTCGTAACAATCCAACCGTCGGAGCCCGTGCTCACATGGTTGGAACCCATCGTAACCATCGGCTCGATGGCAATGACCATGCCGGCCTGGAGGCGAACGCCCCTCCCCTTCTTTCCATAGTTAGGAACGTTGGGGTCCTCGTGCATCACGCGGCCAATGCCATGGCCAACATAGTCACGAAGAACGCCATAGCCGTGAGACTCGGCGAGAGACTGAACGGCATAACCAACATCCCCGATATGGTTACCGGGGACAGCCTGCTCGATGGCAGCCTTAAGGCAATCGCGCGTAACCTCGCACAGGGCCTTGGCCTCGGGCGTTGGGGTGCCAACGAAAAACGTCCAAGCGTTATCGCCGACCCAACCGTCGACAACGGCTCCCGTATCGATGGAAATGATATCGCCATCGCGCAGGATCATGTCGGGGTTGGGAATACCGTGGACCACGGCATCGTTGATCGATGCGCAAATGGTTCCCGGGAACCCGCTGTAACCCTTAAAGGCCGGGGTGCCGCCATGCATGCGGATAATCTGCTCCGCGAGCTGATCGAGCTCAAAAGTCGAAACGCCGGGGCGCACCATGGCTCCAACGTGGCGGAGCGCCATCTTAGATAGCGCTCCTGCCTTCTTCATCTGCTCGATTTGCGTTGCAGACTTAATCTTGATCATAGACCGAGAGCCTCTTTGACATCCCCGTACACGGTCTCGCGAGCCTGGTCACCGTTGACCGACTTGAGCAGACCCTGGCCACGATAGTAGTCGACGAGCGGGCTCGTGGACTTCTCGTAGACGTCGAGACGGTTCTTGATGGTCTCGGGCTTGTCGTCGTCGCGCTGATACATCTCGCCGGCACACTTGGGGCAGGTAGCATCGGCAGCGGTGCCGGTGTAACCGCAGGCGCGGCAGGTGCGACGCGAAGACAGACGATCGATGATGACCTCGGGGGCCACGTCGACCAGAAGGGCGCAGTCGATCTCGCGACCCATGGCGGAGAGCTCGGAATCGAGCGTCACAGCCTGGGCGGTGTTGCGCGGGAAGCCATCGAGGATGAAGCCCTGCTGGGCGTCATCGGCGGCAAGGCGCTCCTTGACAAGGTCGATCACGAGCTGGTCGGGAACGAGCTCGCCAGCGTCCATGTACTTCTTAGCCTGAATACCAAGCTCGGTGCCACCCTTGACGGCAGCACGCAGCAGGTCGCCCGTGGAAATGTGAGCGACGCCAAACTCGGCGACGAGCTCCTGTGCGACGGTGCCCTTACCGGCACCCGGAGCTCCGAGCAATACGAGGTTCATGAGCAATCCTCCTCTAGCCTATTTAAAGAATCCATCGTAATCATACATCTTGATCTGGCCTTCGAGCTTATCGACCGTGTCGAGCACGACGCCGACCATGATGAGGATGGACGTGCCGCCAAATGCCTGGATCAGATGGTTACCCGTGAAGGAGAAGATGATCGAAGGCACGATGGCGATGAGCGCCAAAAAGACAGCGCTGGGAAGCGTAATCTTGTTGAGCGCGTTCTTGATGTAGGCCGCGGTAGCCCTACCCGGACGCACGCCCGGAATAAAGCCGCCCTGCTTCTTAAGGTTATCGGCCGTGTCATCGGGGTTGAACACCATGGAGGTGTAGAAGTACGCGAAGAACACGATGAGGACAACGTTAAGCACCCAGTTGAGCCAACCGGTCGAAAGCGCAGAGGCAACTGCCTGAATCCAGCCGATGCCGGGGAAGAACACGGCAATCTGAGCCGGGAAGTACAGCAGCGCCGAAGCGAAGATGATCGGCACGACGCCCGCGGTGTTGACCTTGATGGGCAGGTAGGTGGTCTGTCCACCCATCATGCGACGGCCCACGACGCGCTTGGCGTAGGAGACCGGAATGCGGCGCTGGCCGCGCTCAAGGAAAACGATCAGCGGGATAACCAGCAGGATGATGGCGCAGATGATCACCATGGTGATGATGCCACCGGCATTGCCCTCGGTGCTGGAGAAGATAGCCTGCGGCAGACCGGCCATGATGTTCGCAAAGATGATCAGCGACATGCCATTGCCGATACCGCGCTGGGTGATGAGCTCACCAATCCACATGATCAGCATGGCGCCCGCAGTGAGCGTGCCGACGACCATGAGGTCGAAGATGATCTCGGGAGCGCCGGCGCCATTAAAGCTGATGCCGAAGCTCTTAAAGAGGAAGAGGTAACCCACGGAGTTAAGGATTGCCAGAGCCAAGGTGAGGTAACGCGAATACTGCGTAATCTTGGTCTGACCGACCTCGCCCTCGCGGGCAAGCTCATGCAGGGAAGGCACGACGGCCTGGAGCATCTGGAGGATGATCGAGCTGGTGATGTAAGGCATGATGCCCAGCGAAAACACCGACACATAGCTCAACGCGCCGCCAGAGAAAAGATTCAGGAGGGCCATAGCACCTGCGGCGACCGAATTGTTATCGGTCGAGAAAAGGCCCAGCATCCCCTGGAAGGGAATGCCGGGCACAGGAACGTGCGCACCAATGCGGTACACGACGAGCATAGCTATGGTAAAAAGAATCTTTTCGCGCAATTCTTTGATGCGGAAAGCATTCTTAAGACCATTTAGCACGGCAGCTCGACCTTTCCGCCGGCGGCCTCGATCTTGGCCTGCGCAGAAGCGCTGACCTTGTCGACCTTGACCGTGAACTTCTTGGTGAGCTCACCATTGCCGAGCACCTTGACGGGCTCGAACTCGCTCTTGGTGATGCGAGCGGCCTTAAGAGCGGCACCGTCGATCACAGCGCCATCCTCGAACTTACGCTCGAGACGCTCAACGTTAACAGCGGTGTACTCGATACGACGGGGGTTGCGGAAGCCCGGAAGCTTGGGCAGGCGCATAGCCAGCGGAGTCTGGCCACCCTCGAAGCCGGCACCCTTGGTGCCGCCAGAGCGGGAACCCTGGCCCTTCTGGCCGCGGCCAGAAGTGGTGCCGTGACCCGAAGAATTGCCACGGCCGACGCGCTTACGGTTCTTGGTGGAACCGGGCGCGGGAGTAAGATCGTGAAGCTGCATTTGCTACTCCTCTACAATCTCGACAAGGTGCTTGACCTTGAAGATCATGCCGCGGACGGACTCGTTGTCAGCAATCTCGCGAACCTCGCGGATCCTGTGGAGACCGAGGGCACGGACAGTACGGACCTGGTCCTGCTTGCAACCGTTGGTGCTGCGGACCTGCTTGATCTTGATGGTGTCAGCCATGCTTAGTTCTCCTTACCGACGAACATCTCGGAGACCGTCAGGCCACGGCGAGCCGCGACGTCCTCAGGGCTGGAGAGCTCCTTGAGGCCCTCGACGGCAGCCTTGATGATGTTGAGGCCGTTGTCGGTACCGAGGGACTTGGACAGGACGTTCTTGATGCCAGCAAGCTCGAAGAGGGGACGCACAGCGCCGCCGGCGATAACGCCGGTACCCTCGACAGCGGGCTTGATGATGATGCGGCCGGCACCAAAGTGGCCGAGAACCTCGTGCGGGATGGTGCCCTGCTCGGTCACCGGCACGTGGAACATGTTCTTCTTGGCATCGAGAGACGCCTTGGAGATGGCCAGGGGCACCTCAGCGGACTTGCCCATGCCAACGCCGACGTTGCCCTTGCCGTCGCCAACGACGACGAGAGCGACGAGGCTCATGCGACGACCACCCTTGACGGTCTTCGACACGCGGTTGATGTAAACGACGCGCTCCTCGAACTCGGAGGCCTCGCGCTGCTGCTTCTGATTACGAGCCATGTGCTACATACCTCCTAGAACTCGAGACCGGCGGCACGAGCACCGTCGGCGAGGGCCTTGACGCGGCCATGGTAGATACGGCCACCGCGATCGAAGGCGACCTTGGTGATGCCGGCCTCGATGGCACGCTTGCCAACGAGCTGACCGACCTTCTCCGCAGCCTCCTTGTTCGAGGTGTGGGTGCCCTTGAACTCGGCCTCGAGGGTCGAGGCAGAGACGAGCGTCAGGCTGGAGCCCTTGCTGTCGTCGATGATCTGGGCATAGATGTTGGCGTTAGTACGGGTCACGCGAAGACGCGGACGCTCGGAGGTACCCGAGACCTTGCCGCGAACACGACGCTGACGACGCTTGAGGCCTTCCAGCTTCGCCTTATGCTTGTTCATACGTAAACTCCTAAAAAGGTTGATCTTGCCAGCACCTGACGGGGTGCTGGTCTTATGCGAGTGAGTCGGTTACGACTACTTGGCGGCCTTACCCAGCTTGCGGCGGATGTGCTCGCCAACGTAGTGGATACCCTTGCCCTTGTAAGGCTCGGGAGGACGATGGCCGCGGATCTCAGCGGCGATCTGACCGACCTGCTGCTTGTTGATACCCTTGACGTTCACGTGGGTGTTGTCGGGAACCTCGAAGGTGATGCCCTCGGGAGCCTCGACGATCACGGGGTGCGAGAAGCCCAGGGAGAACTCGAGGTTCTTGCCCTTCTGCTGCACGCGGTAACCGACGCCGGCGAGCTCGAGCTTCTTCTCGAAGCCCTCGGAAACGCCAACCACCATGTTGTGGATGAGGGCGCGGGTGAGGCCGTGGCGGGCACGGGTCTCACGCTCGTCGTCGGGACGGGAAACGGTGAGGACGTTGTCCTCGACGTTGATAGCGAGCTTCTCAAAGACATCGAGCTCGAGCTGGCCCTTGGGGCCCTTGACGACAACGTTGTTGCCGTTGACTGCCACTTCGACTCCGGCGGGAATCTGGACAGGCTTATTACCGATACGAGACACGGTGATCTCCTTTCCTTCTACCTACCGAGCGAATTACCAGACGTAAGCGATGATCTCGCCGCCGACGTTGTGCTTGCGAGCATCGCGGTCGGTCATGACGCCATGGCTGGTGGAAATAATGGCGGTACCAAGGCCACCGCGGACGCGGGGCATGTCGGCAACGCCGGTGTACTTACGCAGGCCCGGCTTGGAAATGCGGCGGATGCCGTTGATGACCTTAGCCTTCTTGGGACCATACTTAAGCGTGATGTGCAGAGTCTTCTGGGGAACGGTGTCCTCGACATCGTAGCCCTCGATGTAGCCCTCCTCGTGCAGAACACGAGCGATCTCGACGAGCTTCTTGCTGCTCGGCATGGAGACCGTGGCCTTGTTCACAGAGTTAGCGTTACGAATGCGCGTAAGCATATCTGCGATCGGGTCTGTAAGGTTCATACAGATTCTCCTTCGTTCTTGATGAACACGTGCTCTTGGTTCTTCGCCGCCCTTAACGGCAAAGCCTTTTTAGCGCGTTTTCCCTGTTCCAAACTGATGCTTGAAACGCTGGTAGTGACTTACCAGCTGGCCTTCTTAACGCCGGGAAGCTCGCCCTTGAGTGCAAGCTCGCGGAAGCAGACACGGCACAGGCCGAACTTGCGGTACACAGAGTGCGGACGGCCGCAGCGCTGGCAGCGCGTGTACTCACGAGTAGAGAACTTCTGCTTGCGATTGCACTTGACGATCATCGATGTCTTAGCCACTTATATCCTCCTCACATAGAGTATTGTTCGCCCCAAGCGCCGCCCCCTTGTGGGAACGGCGCTTATAGGGCAGGTGAACCTATTTCTTGAACGGGAAACCGAAGGCGTCCAGAAGGGCCTTGGCCTCCTCATCGGTGTTGGCGGTGGTCACGAAAGTGATGTCCATACCACGCTGGTGATCGACGGAGTCGAAGTCGATCTCGGGGAAGATGAGCTGCTCGGTAACGCCCATGGAGAAGTTACCACGGCCGTCGAAGCTCTTGGCGGAGATGCCGCGGAAGTCGCGGATACGGGGGATCGCGACGGAGGTCAGACGATCGAAGAACTCCCACATACGGTCGCCACGCAGGGTAACCTTGCAGCCGATCGGCATACCAGCGCGCAGGCGGAAGGTAGCGATGGACTTGCGGGCACGGGTGATCATCGGCTGCTGGCCGGTGATGGCGCGCAGGTCGCGCACGGCACCGTCGATGGCCTTGGAATCGGTAGCGGCCTCGCCGACACCCATGTTCACGACGATCTTCTCAAACTTGGGGATCATCATGACGTTCTCGTACTGGAACTTGTCCTGAAGCTGCTGCTTGACCTCGTTGTTGTACTTGGTCTTCAGACGCGGCACATACTTCTCTTCTGCCATTGTTCACTCCTTCTTGGGGTTTTAAGCACGGGGCGTGGCCACGATGGGTTGTCCTCGTGCCTCCTGGCTGCATCCGCGCCGCTCATGGCATTTCGCGGTTTGGACTCGACGCAGCAGGAGCCGACAAAACAATCGGTACTATACGCGCATCGGGAGCGTATTTCCAGAAAAACCTCGTCTGCCTGCACAACTCCACAACTCCCCCGCACAAATTGGTCTCAACAAGCAGTTGCGGTGAAATAGGGACTGTTTGGCGGCCTAACAGGCTTAAACAATCCGTATTTCACCGCAACTCATATATGGGGCGTTATTTTTGGCGAGGCAGGACCAGGTTGAGGACGACGGCGACAAGTGCGGCGACGGCAATGGAGGATCCGCCAAAGACGGTGCCGACCCATGCGGGGAATCCAGCGCCGGCAAGCGCGCCGGCCGTGCGCTCAATGCCTGTGCCAAAAGCGATAGAGAGACCCATGAGCGTGGTATCGCGCTGAGACAGGCCGTGGCGGGCAAACATGACCACACCGTTCATGCCGATGGTTGCGAACACGCCGATCGTGGCGCCGCCGATTACCGGCTGCGGAATGGACGTGAGCACTGCCGCGCACTTGGGCAGCAGGCCCGCGATGAGCAAGATGGCGGCGGCAAGCGTAAAGACCATGCGGTTGACAACCTTGTTCTCGGCGATAATGCCCACATTCTGGCCAAAGGTTGCCGTGGGGACGCCGCCCAAAAAGCCCGACAGCATACCGACCAGGCCGTTGGCGATCAGGCCACCCGAGATCTGGCTATCGGTCGCAGGGGTATCGAGCGCAGCGGACGACACAGCGGCAAACTCGCCCATGACCTGCACGGCGTTGACAATGGCGACAACGCCCACGACGGCGCACGCGGCAGGGTCGAACACCAGGCGATGGGTGCCCAGGGCAGGCGGAGCAAACCAGCTGGCGGTCGCGATTGCCGAGAAATCGACCATGCCCAACACCGCAGCCAAAACAAAGCCCGCGCAGATACCGGCCAGGATGCTGCCCAGCCTAAGCGCGCCCTTGCCGTAGTTACCGGCCATAAAGGTGACGACAAACGTCACGAGCGCGACGGCCCAGTTGGTGACACTGCCAAAATCGGCCGCGCCCTCCCCGCCCGCCATGGAGGCAACTGCCACCGGGCATAGCGACAGGCCAATGACAAAGATGACGGTGCCAAGCACCGGGGCCGGGAACAGAAAGCTCACGCGCCTAAACAGCAGGCCGAAGAGCACGACGAGTACGCCGCCGATTACCTGGGCGCCCAGCACGGCCTCAAAGCCAAGCTCGAGACCGACCGCCTTGAGCGCCGGCACGAAGGTGAAGCTCGCGCCCATCACGATGGGCAGGCCCGAACCGACGACACCTTTTATGGGGAACTGTTGAAGGAAAATGTCGAGCGCTGAGAGGACGAGCGACGCCTGGATGACAGCGGCCTCCTCTTGAGGGGTAAAGCCGCAGACCGACGCAATGATGATGGCGGGCGTGACGATACCCGCGAATGCCGCCAGCACATGCTGCAGGGCATGGGGCAATACCTGCACAAACGAAACTTTTCCCGTACGCTCGAACAGGGTGTCCCCCACCACCGACTCTGCCATTTACGCCTCCCATACCCTAGGCAGCGGCCCCATGCCGCTCAACGGTCGGACATTATAGGGCATATGGCACAGGTAGCATTTTGACCCGCATGCGGCAGAGGGCTGGGGCAGCTCATTTGGGATGCGACTAGCGCTTGCGGGGGACGAGTTTGGTGCGGCGCAGGTGAATCATCTCGGCAGCGATGGAGATGGCGATCTCCTCGGGATCCTCGGCCTCGATGGCAACGCCGATCGGCAGGTGCAGCTCGTCGATCTGGTCCTGCGTAAAGCCCTCCTGCTCCAAACGGGCGCGCACAAAGGCCGTCTTGCGGCGCGAGCCCAAGCAGCCCAGATAGGCGGGTTTAGCGCGCATGGCCTGAATCACCACGTCGATATCGGACTTGTGGCCTGCTGTGGCCACGACCACCAAGTCGCGCGGGCCGATGGGGCACTGCTTGCTCAGGTTCTTGTAATCGACCAGGCGACGATCGTAGACACCGGGCACCCATTCGGGCGTCAGCGTGCCGGGGCGGTCATCGCACGCCACAACGGCAAAGCCCGCCGCCGTGAGTACGCGCGCCGTCGCAGCGCCCACGTGTCCGCAGCCAAAGATGTAGGTCAGGCCCTCGGGGCAGAGCGTCTCGATGTGCGCCGGGGGAATCTCGGAGGCGGCGTTGGTGTAGGTGACCTTACTCCCCTCCTCCACCAGCGAAAGCTCGGGGCAGCCCGCAATGGTATGGCGCGATGCCCCGCCATGGTACTCGGCCACATCGCCCTCGAGCGCGTTTGCGATAAACGGCTCAAAGTCAATGACGAAGTCGCCGATGCGTCGATACGCCAGCACATTGGCAATCTCCTGGAACAACGGTGCCTTGGTCGCGTCCAGGTGCAGATAGCACAGGCAGATAGCTCCGCCGCAAATCATGCCGGTATCGGAGTTCTCGCCGCCCATGGTGTAGCGGACCAGACGCGATTTACCCCCGGCCAGCAGCTCGCGCGCCTCGTCCAGCGCAAAGAGCTCAATCTTGCCGCCGCCGATAGTGCCCGCCTGGCTGCCATCGGCAAAGACAGTCATCCATGCGCCCACACCGCGCGGGGACGACCCCGCCGTACCGGCCACTACCACCAGCTCGCACGTCTCGCCAGCACGCAGGGCGGCAAGCGCCGCATTCACCACATCGAGCTTTTCCATTGCCGCCTTCTATCCTCTAAAGACATCGGTGAGCATAGCGAGTGCCTCGAGCACGCCGCCGCCGACCGATGTCGCCTTGTCCGAAATATAGTTGATGTAGCTGGCGTCGCCGCGCGGATCGACATCGGCGCATTTAAAGCCCTCAGTCACCCGCACGCCGTTCGCCAAAAGCCCGCGCAGACAGCCATCGATCTGCGTGCACATGGGTGTATCTCCCGCGTAGCCAATCACGTCTCCGGCGCTCACGATGTCGCCGATTGCGCGGTCGGACCGAAACACGCCGGCGGCGGGGCTGTGGATAACTCGTTCCTTGCCATAACCGGCGATAATGCCCGGCACGCCCGTGTTGGGCTGGGGCGAACCTTGGGTAATGACACGGCCGAGAAAATGCCCGCGCATGGTCTCGACCACGGCGTCGCAGTCAACCGGCGCGGTAAAGCCCGGCCCCACAGCGATGACGGCAGGCGCCATGTCGCGCGTGGTGCCCAAGTTGCGCTTAGCCAAAATCGCGTCGACCACAGCCGTGGGTTTAAGCTCATCGAGCATCTTGGCCTGAGGGTCCACCACAACGGCGACGTCTCCAGCCTTGGTAATCTCAAGCGCCTCAGCCGGCGTCTGTGCCAAGCGAGCGCGAATGCCTTCGACCTGGACCTCGCCCAAGCGAATGGCCTCGCAAAAACAGATTGTGCGGCGGATGCACGTGGGAACCGCGATATCGGCCATAACGACCGAAACGCCGGCGCGCACCAAGCGAACGGCGACGCCCGTGGCGATATCACCGGCGCCGCGAACATAAACGAGCATTCCCGGGGCACCTCCCTGTGCTACGGTTTGAGCAGAGCAAAAGCGGTTCGACCGCTACTCTGATGATTATTTATTATCACAGTATTATACGGCGGTGAACAGATGGAAACGGTTAGCGGCAATCTTGCCTCGGCGCTCAGGATCGAGCCGGGCATTACCGCGATTATCGGCAGCGGCGGCAAGTCGACCTTGCTCAAGACGCTGGGTCTTGAGCTCATGCGCGCTGGCGGCCGCGTGCTCCTCTGTACCACCACGCATATGCTTCCCGTTGCCGGCGTGCCATGGGACGGGTCGAATCGTCGCCTGGACGCCGCGCCTTGGAAGCCAGGTGCCTCACACGCCCCCGGCTGCACCTGCGAGGCCTGCGCGGGCCTTGTGCGCGGAAGCATCTGCCAGGCAGGCGTCTTGGACCCGGAGACAGGCAAGCTCTCCGCCCCCGCCGAGCCGCTCGACCAGCTGGCGCAGCGCTTTGACTATGTGTTGGCCGAGGCAGATGGCAGCAAGCGACTCCCGCTCAAGGCACATGCCGCCTGGGAGCCGGTAATTCCCGCCGCCACGGCAAACGTTGTCTGGGTCGTCGGCGCCTCGGGGCTGGGCAAGCCCGTCGCCGAGGTTGTCCACCGCCCCGAGGTCTTCTGCGAGCGCTGCGGCTGCGAGCCCACCGACACCGCCACCCCAGAGCGCGTCGCTATGGCGCTCAATGCCGAGCTGCAGATGCTGAACCTCAGCAATGCCCGCATTATGCTCAACCAAGTCGACACGCTTGCCGATCCAACGATGGCAGATTGCTTCGAGGCAGCCCTCGGCCGCCCCCTCATCGCCACCAGCCTCCAGGGGTAGCAAATTTGGGACGGGGCTCTTTTTGCACCCCGTCCCAAAAAATCATCTCCCAAATTATCTACCCCGGCGGTCTTCCCGTTAGCGGGGCACGTAGCGGCCGGGTTGGGCTCCGGTGGGCTCGCCGTCGCGCGCAGCCAGCACGCCGTTCACAAACACGGCCTTGGCGCGGCCGTGTGCCTCAAAGCCCTCGAGCGGCGTATAGTCCACAGCCTGATGCTGCGTCGCCGCGCGAATGGTCCAGCGCGCCTTGGGATCCCACACGCATACGTCGGCATCGGAGCCCTCGGCAAGACAGCCCTTGCGCGGATACATGCCAAAGACGCGCGCCGGGTTCTCGCTCATCAAGCGGCACAGATCCTCGGGGCCCAGCTGTCCCTCAAAGCTCGTAGCGATCGCGACGGGGCGATGCTCCACACCGGGCCCGCCGTTGGGAATCGCGCGAAAGTCATCGCGCCCGCGGTCCTTTTGCCCGTGCAGATTAAAGCTGCAGTGGTCGGTGGCAATAGTATCGATCTCGCCAGCCACAAGCGCCTCGCGCAGCGCGGCACGGTCACCGGCATGGCGCAGCGGCGGGCTCATCACGTACTTGGCGCCCGCAAAGCCGTCCTCGCCCTGCTCCAAGTAGCGCGTATCGTCGAGCATCAGATACTGAGGGCAGGTCTCGACATAGATGTTCTTCTGCCCGTGCGCTTTGGCAGCGCGAATGGCCTCGAGCCCCAGCTTGGTCGAAAGGTGCACCACGTTGACCGGAGCGTCCCCGGCCAAGTGCGCCAGATACAGCAGGCGGCTCACGGCCTCGGCCTCACACACATCCGGACGGCTGAGCGCATGGCCCTCGGGCCCGTGGATACCCTGCTCAAACACGCGCTTCTGCAGCTCATTCACCAGCGTACCGTTCTCGCAATGCACGCACAGTATGCCGCCAATACGCTTGAGCTCCTCCAGCACCTCGAGCGTCTCGGCATCGTCCAGGCGCAGATGGTCGTAGGCAAAGTAGGTCTTAAACGACGACACGCCCGCCTCGCGCATGGCCGAAAGATCGGCGCGGTTGCGCTCATTCCACTCGGCAAGCGCCATATGGAAGGCATAGTTGGCGGTGCAGGTGCCGTCGGCGCGATGATGCCACTCGACCAAGGCATCGGGCATGGTCACGCCGCGATCGGCCGTCGCGTAGTCCACAATGGTCGTCGTGCCGCCGCAGGCAGCCGCGCGCGTGCCGGTCTCAAAGCTATCGGCTGTCCAATCCATGCCGGTCCAGCACTGCATGTGCGTGTGCCCATCGATAAAGCCCGGGAACACCCAGCAGCCCGCAGCATCCTCGACGGTATCGCCCTCGGCCGGCTCAATCGCCGCGGCAATCCGTACGATCTTATCGCCATCCATGGCAAGATCGGCGCGGCGAAGCCCCTGGGGCGTCACGAGCGCGCCGTTTTTGATGATGATCATAATTGCTCCTTATTGATTGATGCAGTTGGCCACGCGATCAAAATACGAGCAGGCGGCGATATGCTCCGTTATGCGTCGCTGTCCCTTGACGGTATCGACGTCCCACAGTTCGTAAGCACGCGCATCGACCAGCACCACGTCGATACGGTCCTTGAGGATCGAACCGCCACCGTCCTTGCCCTCAAGACACATAAGTGCACCGAACAGCTCCGCCGGAAAGAGCACCGGGCTCGAAGGCTCACCGTTGCACGCAAGACGCACCGGATGCTTGCGGCCATGCTCGTCAAATGCACGAACCATGGCCTCAAAAGAATCCGGACTCACGAGCGGCTGGTCGCCCGGCAAAAAGAGGCAGCCTTTCCAGTTGCGGCTCGCCCCCCACGAAAGGCCCGCACGGACGCTTTCGCTCCTGAGCTTGCCATCGTGCAGCACGCACGGGCAATGCTTGTCCTCGCAAATCTGGGCGACCTCGGGCCAACGCGTCGAAACCACGACGTCAAAGCCCCGGGGAACCGAATCGATAGTCCGGGCAATCAGCGGCTTGCCATAGATATCGGCAAGCATCTTGTTAGAGCCAAACCGCTTGCCCTCGCCCGAAGCCATAATGACGCAACCGAGTTTCATGGCGATACCTCCCCTGAAACCATCGTACCCATAACTCGCGTCGCGGGGCATCTACATCGAAAGCGCTTATCCCGCACGCCCACGATGCAAAAAGGGGCACCCCGCCGGTTGGCAGAGCGCCCCCTTTACATGGCTTACCTCAGCGCGGCTTTAGGCCTGGAACCAACGGGCGGTGTTGCGCTCGTCGAGGGCCTTGAGGGTAGCGGCGGGATCGGCAACCTTCTGCAGGAACATCATGGCTGCGATGGCGTACGGCTTGTAGCTGGCCTCCTTGTACATGCCCACGCGGTGCATGTCAAAGACGTCGGCGTTGACCTCGCCGTGCTCGCAGGAGACACCGGAGATGTCGGCGGGCAGCGGGTGCATAAAGATGGTGTCCTGGCCGTTGGCGGTCTTCTCCATGAGCTCGATCGTGGAGCACCAGTCCTGATGGGTGGCGTTCTGAGCGAGCAGCTCCTTCTCGAGCGCAGCGATGCCGGCGTCGTCGCCCTCGGCGTACAGGTTGGTACGCTTCTCCATGGCGGCAAACGGAGCCCAGCTCTTGGGGATCACGATGTCGGCGCCCTCGAAGGCCTCGGCCATGGTGTTGACCTGCTTAAAGGTGGTGCCGGACTCGGCGGCATAGCCCTTGGCGCGCTCGACGACCTCGGGCATGAGATCGTAGCCCTCGGGGTGGGCCAGGGTGACGTCCATGCCAAAGCGGGGCAGCAGGCTGATCAGCGACTGCGGGCAGGACAGCGGCTTGCCGTAAGAGGGCGAATAGGCCCAGGTGACGGCAACCTTCTTGCCCTTGAGGTTCTCAAGACCGCCAAACTCGTTGATGAGGTAGAGCATGTCGGCAGAGGACTGCGTGGGGTGATCGGAGTCGGACTGCAGGGAGATGAGCGTGGGACGGTGATCCAGAACGCCGTCCTCGTAGGCCTGCTGGACAGACTCGGAGACCTCGGCCATGTAGGCGTCGCCCTTGCCGATGTACATGTCGTCGCGGATGCCGATGACGTCGGCCATGAAGGAGATCATGGTAGCGGTCTCGCGGACGGTCTCGCCGTGAGCGATCTGGGACTTCTTCTCGTCCAGGTCCTGCAGCTCGAGGCCGAGCAGGTTGGCGGCCTTAGAGAAGGAGAAGCGCGTACGGGTGGAGTTGTCGCGGAACAGGGAGACGGCCAGGCCCGAGTCGAAGATCTTGGACGAAACGTTGTTCTCACGCAGCTCGCGCAGGGCGTCGGCAACGATGTAGAGAGCCTTGAGCTCATCGGTGGTCTTATCCCAGGTGTGCAGGAAGTCGCTGCCGTACATGCCCTTAAAATCGAGGCCGTTCAGCTGCTCGACGAGCTCGGTAAACTTGGCGTCCATGTAAATATCCTTTCCATAGATGAAACGATCGCAATGAGTAGATGTGCTCCGGCATGCGCGTGTGGCTAGAACATGCAGAGCGCTATGACGAGGACCCGCTACCGTTGAGGAAGCATGGGAGATAACGACCGCGGGCCCCAAGTCAACAGGGGGTGCCGGGGACACAGGCTGTCCCCGGCTCAACAAGATCAAGGAATGGGACTAGTCGATCTTGTTGTTGGTCAGACCAGCGCGGAACACGGTAGCGTCGCCATCGGCCTGGCTCGGATCGTAGAGGTTCAAAGCAGCAACATACATGGCGGCAGCGGTGACCAGGTCGTCCTTGTAGGTGACCTCGTTGGGAGCGTGAGCCTGAGACTCGGCACCCGGGCCAAAGCCCACGCAGGGGATGCCGTAGCGGCCCTGGATGGAAACGCAGTTCGTGGAGAAGGTCCACTTGTCGCACAGCGGACGACCGGTGCGCTTGTCCATGCTGGGCTCGCAGCCGATGCGCTCGTCACCGAACATGGCCTTGTGGGCGTCGACGAGGGCCTTGACGTGCGGAGCGGTCTCCTTGTTGATCCACGTGGGGAAGTAAGCCTCGGTCTCGTAGACCTCGCCGGTCCAGGACGGACGGTCGTACATGTACATGGAGACCTTCACGTCGTCGCCGTACTTCTTGGCGGCCGGCAGGTTGCGGATCTCGTCCAGGCAGGACTCCCAGGTCTCGCCGGCGGTCATGCGACGGTCGATGGAGATGGCGCAGGAGTCAGCGACAGCGCAGCGGCTGGGGCTGGTGTAGAAGATCTGGCTGACGGTGCAGGTGCCGCGGCCCAGGAAGCGGGCGTCCTCAAAGTGCTCGGGGTTGTACTTGGGGTCGAGCATCTTGACGAGGCCCTTGATGTCGGTCGACTCGTCGCAGCCGTTGTTGTTGAGGGCGCGGACGTCGGCGATGATGTCGGCCATCTTGTAGATGGCGTTGTCGCCGCGGTCGGGAGCGGAACCGTGGCAGGAGGTGCCGTGAACGTCGACGCGGATCTCCATGCGGCCGCGGTGACCGCGATAGATGCCGCCGTCGGTGGGCTCAGTGGAAATGACGAACTCGGGCTTAATGCCGTCCTTGTTGTAGATGTACTGCCAGCACATGCCGTCGCAGTCCTCTTCCTGGACGGTGCCGACGACCATGATCTTGTAGCCCTCGGGGATGAGGCCCATGTCCTTCATCATCTTGGCAGCGTAGGTAGCAGAAGCCATGCCGCCCTCCTGGTCGGAGCCGCCGCGGCCGTAGATGATCTCGTCGGTCTCGTAGCCCTCATAGGGATCGGCATCCCAGTTCTCGATGTTGCCGATGCCGACGGTGTCGATGTGAGAGTCGATGGCGATGATCTTGTCGCCCTCGCCCATAAAGCCCATGACGTTGCCCAGGCCGTCGACCTTGACCTCGCCATAGCCAAGGCTCTCCATCTCGGCCTTGATGCAGGCAACAACCTCACCCTCCTCGCAGGACTCAGAGGGGTGGGAGATCATGGCGCGCAGGAAGCGAGTCATATCAGCACGGTGGGACTCAGCAGCAGCCTTGATAGCGTCGAAATCGAGTTCTTTAGTCATAACAGTCAACCTTTCTACAAGGGTTTACCTACAGGTAGATATTTCAGATAGATCACTTGTGCCAAGCAGCGTGAGGTTGAGCACCCGGCAAGCAAGTAACCATAGGAGGCGGACGGAGGACTTTGCTCCGTCGCGAGTTCCGCACGAGCCGGAGAGCACTTAATGTGCTCTCCGTGCGAGCAGGACTGTCCGAGCAGGGAGCAAAGTCCTCCGGCTGCCTCCGGACAGGTCAGTCTGCTAGCAAGTCGGGTACTCGCCCTCCCAGACGATGCGACGGTACTGATCCGGATCGGTGTCGCCCTCGGTGGAGAAGCAGAGCACGGAGCTCGTCTTGTCCAGGCCGATGAGCTCCTTGAGCTCGGCGTACTCGGGATCGAGCATGAGGGTCTCGACCAGGCCGGTGGTCACGGCGCCGGACTCGCCGGAGATGACGCGCGGGTCGCCCTTCTCGGGAGCGCCCAGGGTGCGCATGCCGCGAGCGGTGACCCAGTCGGGGCAGGACACGAAGGCGGTGGTGTGGTTGCGCAGGATATCCCAGCCAAGGATGTTGGGCTCGCCGCAGCACAGGCCGGCCATGATGGAGGGCATGTCGCCGTCCACGATACGCGGGTCGCCGTCGCCGGCGGCAGCGCCCTTGTACAGGCAGGCGGCCGGTGCGCACTCAACCACGACGAAGGTGGGCGGGTTATCGGGATACAGGTTGGTGAAGTAGCCCACCACGGCGCCGGCGAGCGAGCCTACGCCAGCCTGGACAAAGACGTGCGTCGGGCGGTTGATAGCCATCTCGCGCAGCTGCTCGGCAGCCTCGGAAGCCATGGTGCCGTAACCCTCCATGATCCAGGACGGGATCTTCTCGTAGCCCTCCCAGGCGGTGTCCTGAACGATGACGCCGCGCTCGCAGGCGTCGGCCTCGGCGGCGGCCATGCGCACGCACTCGTCGTAGTTGACCTCTTCGATGGTCACCGTGGCGCCCTCGGCGGCAATGTTATCGAAGCGGGGCTTGGTGGAACCCTTGGGCATGTGCACGACGGCCTTCTGGCCCAGCTTGTTGGCAGCCCATGCCACGCCGCGGCCATGGTTGCCGTCGGTGGCGGTAAAGAAGGTGGCCTGGCCAAAGTCCTCGGCCAGCTGATCGGAGGTCAGGTAATCGAAGGTGCAGTCGGCAACGTCCTTGCCGGTCTCGTCGGCAATATAGTTGGCCATGGCAAACGAGCCGCCCAGGACCTTAAAGGCGTTGAGGCCAAAGCGATAGCTCTCGTCCTTAACGCACAGGTTGGACAGGCCCAGGCGCGCGGCCTGGCCGTCCAGGCGGGCAAGCGGAGTAACGGTGTACTGAGGGAACGACTGGTGGAAGGCGCGGGCCTTCTTCACGTGGTCGAGGCTCATGATTCCCAAGTGCTTGTCATCGCTCTTGGGCATCGTGTTGCCCGCCCACTGGATCTTATCGGCCATACGGTGAACTCCTTAAGTCCTCTCTTGCCGGCCCCCGCATACGCGTTTCAGCCCGATCCCATTCACACGGCTGAACTTTTATGTGGATGCCAAACAAAAAGTTTGTTAGCAATGTTCTACCACACTTTTTGATTGGATAACCTAACAAATTGTTTGTTGCCGCAATCGGTACCTTTTCGCCGCCGAACGGTCACATAACGCAGCAACGCTTTCGTTATTTGCGAACAAGTGTGGTTTATGGCAAAGTGTGCCCAAACTAATTTTTAGGAAGGCACCCATGACCCCCGCACAGATTGAGTTTTACAAGCGCCTTGCACACGGTCTGGCGCTCCAATTTGGCCCCAACTGCGAAGTCGTCGTCCACGATCTGGAGACCGAGGACGTGGACCACTCCATCGTAGTGATCGAAAATGGCCACGTCAGCGGGCGCAAACTGGGTGACGGCCCCAGCCATATCGTGTTTGAGTCCATGCACGAGGGCACCACCGACGTACACGACCGCGAGCCGTACCTCACTAAAACCACCGATGGCAAGCTGCTCAAGTCCTCGACCATCTTTATCCGCAACGACGAAGGCAAGCCCGTCGGCATTTTGGGCATCAACTTTGACATCACGCTTATGAAGGCTTTTGAGCGTTCGCTCGACGCCTTTACCGGCACCGGCGGCACGGGCTACACCGAGCCCGAGCCCATTACCAAGAACATCGGCGACCTGCTCGAAGACCTGCTGCGCGAGTGCGAGCAATACGTGGGCAAACCTGCAGCCCTTATGACCAAAGATGAGCGCATTCGTGCCATTGGCTACCTCGACCGTCGCGGCGCCTTCCTCATTTCCAAGTCGAGCGAGCGCGCCTGCGAGTTCTTTGGCATCTCCAAATACAGCTTCTATAGCTACCTCAACGAGGCAAAGGCTGCCGCCGGCGACAAGTAGGCACTCGCCTGGATTGCCCCTCCCCTTTTTGGGCGCGAGTTCTGGAAAGCGCGAATCCAAGACCGAGCCGCTTGGGAAGTTCCATATAATCGATGTCATTAGTATTTCGAAAGGGTGGAACAGAATGGCGTTGAGCAAGGCATCATGCACCGGTCGCGGATTGATTCCAGCAATTGGTGGACATGTGCACCGCATGTTCGATGAGGGTGAAGACGACCTGTTTTCGCTGAGCCTTGACGACGTGATGGATGATCGCCCGTGGACCGCCGACGAACTCATGGGCGGTGGGGCTCGCCCGTCAAGCCCCAATCCCGCACTTGCGCCTAAGCCCGCATCTGCGCCGACTCCTGCGCAGCCGCCTGTTTCGACGCCCGCATCTACGCCCGCACCCATTTCGGCGCCCGCGCCCGCTCCCCGCCCCGCAAGCGACCCGTCCGAGACGGCGGCATTTCTCGCTGCAGCGACGCAGGGCAAATCGGCCGACAGCACCGTTATGTACAGCGCCCAGCAGTTGCCTGTTCCTGCGGCACGCAAGCCTCCGATCACAAAGCTCGATGAGCCCGTTGCCCATCAGGTTGCCTACGATTCCTGGGCTGCAGCCGATCTGGATGAGACCTCAACCGGCATGCCGGTGCTCGACGTTCCAGTTAACCCGCTTTTTGCCGCCAACACGAGCGCCGCGGACTATGAGGGCGGTGCGGCATATTCCGATTATTCCGATAGCTATACTGGCACCGGTCGCATCGAGACCGAGGATTATGGCACCGCATCGAGCAATTATCTCAACGATCCGTACGCTGCCGCGCCTGCACCGGAATATGACCCGGAGGCCGCGTCCGCGCCGGCGTATACCAAAAGCACGGGCGAAGAGCGCTTCGCCGATTATTACGCCGAGGAAAAGGCGCTGCGTTTCTCGGAATTTCCGCAGGCAGTCAAGGTTGCCTTTATCGCCATTGTCATTGCCCTGCTCGGCGTCATTGCGTTTGAGGGATTCCAGCTGTTCCGCGGCCCCACCCAAGCGGAGTCGGAGACCCAGCAAAAAGAGGACGATAACAAGTATCTGGACATCAACACCCTCAAGGGCGACCCCAACGACGGAGACGATGAGTAGCGAGAGCTGAAGGCTGCCGCAGGATCTCGCATCCAGCACCGGCTTCTAAGTGCTGTCTTGTCATCCAGCTACACTTTTCCTGATAATTTGCCTATCGAATTTGACACTTTTCCGAAGTTCTAAGGTGCCTATTTCGACACTTTTCCGTACTTTTAAACGGCTGATTTCGACACTTTTCCGGATGAAAGCCGAATAATCACTTGGGAAACCAACGCCATCCGCTCGTCATTTCGCGGATGGCGCTTGATTTCTGTCCGTACACGTTGATAGACTTCCTCTTGCCCGCAAGGAGCGGGCGCGTTTTATCCAGAGTCGGGGTAGAGAGTTGGCTCCACGATCCCGACGCCAACCGGCCAAGAGGCACGGTGGCCCTGCCAACATCGATGAAAGGAGTCCGTATGGACAATTTCTCCGTGCGCAGTGAGCGCAACTTCCACAACCTGGTAGCCAAGCCAAAACGAATGCATCTTCTGGACGAGCCGAGCGGCTATGCCTCGGCCATGGTCAAGAGCAGCCTCTCCCACCAGATGCGCTTTACCGTGCAGGTGCTCGAGGAAGAGCTCTGCGTTGCCGGCGACCCGCACGTGCTACAGATCAAGCTGCTCAGAGACGACTCGCGCGAGTCGTCCAGCTGGAAGCTCTTTGCCGACGGCTCGTGCGTCGCAAGCGGCTCGGGTGACTTTGCCCGTGAGTGCTTCTGCGAGGGCGCCGAGGTGTTTTTGGACTTGTGTCGTGATGCCGTCGAGGCTGCCAAGCTGCACCAGTGGAGCCAGAGGGAGTATGAGCTGTTGAGTGCGGCCCGCGGGATTGCGGGGGCGTAGGAACAGAAGCCTCATGATGGTGGCCTCGGCTGGAATGACGTATCGCTCGATAAATGATCTCAACAACGTAGCCGATGCGCCGCATTTCGCCTCAAAGGCATTGAGCGATCGGGCGGCGTCCAGCATTTCTTTGATATCCCCAATTGATTGTTCCGAGAAAGTCTCTTCATGCCCTCATAATCGCCCTTACGAGAAACTTGGACGAGACGGGCGTCCATACGCCGTCTCTAAACTAACGAGCCGTTCGCGGAAAGAACATCAGGCTAGCGTGGGCCAAAGATATACTGGTATCGTTGCAACAATTATGGAAGATCGGCATCGTCAATGACCTCCTTGAAATTCTCCAGGCGCTTCGCGCTTAGCCTGCTCGTCCCGCTGTCCGCCGCCGTAGCGCTAGCTTTGCCCTCAACCGCCCTCGCTGCGTCGGACCCGAACCCGCCCAGCATCTCCAACGTGACGTTATCCGCGGCGACAGTCACGGCCGGCTCCACGCTGCATGTCGGCTACGATGTGGACGACCCCGATGGGGTGCGGTCAGTCACGCCGATAGTCGAGGTCGTCGTCGATAGCGATGACGGGGACCAGGGCAACAGCTCCCGCCTCGCCTTCCGGTCGACCGGCGACACGACCGCGGGCTTCGATATCCCCACCTCCCCGAGCGACCGGCCCTGCAGGTACCGGATCATCGGCCTCGGCGTGACCGATAGCCTTGGATGGGTTACCGATGTCTACGACGCGGCGTATGCCGAGGAGAAGGGACTCAACTCTCCGACCTTCGCCACCAGCCCCCTCGTCTATGAGGTGACCGAGGGGCCCGCGGACCAGAACCCGCCGACCGTGTCCTCCGTGTCGTTCTCGAGCAGGGAGGTCGCGACCGGTGCCGACTTCCACATCTCTTGGTCCGTCGCGGACCCGGACGGCGTTCGCTCCGTTTCCCCCATACTGCAGCGGGGCTGGGAGGATAAGGACGACGGCTGCTCCGTTTCGTCGGCCTATTATCACGGAGGCTCGTCTATCGACGGGTTCGACCTCACATTCGACAGCAATAGGATCGGAAGGCACAGGCTGATCGGCCTTTCGGTCACCGATGACCTAGGGTTCGAGACCGATGTGTACGAGAGTTCCTACGCCAGGGCCAACGGCATCTCGGGCGCGACTTTCTCGGTTGCCAACCCGAGCGAGCTGTGCTTCGAGGTGACCGGCAGCGCGATCGACCGGAACCCGCCCACAGTCTCGAACGTTTCCATCTCCGCGAAGAGAGTCCCTGTCGGCGGGCTCCTCCGCATCTATTGCAATGTAGGCGACGCGGACGGCGTGAAGTCTGTCTCCCCGATTCTCGGCGACCCCGGCTATGTCGAGGACCCGAACTCTGTAAAGGCCCGTAAAAC
Organism: Collinsella sp.; assembly: GCA_019419405.1. GTDB lineage: Bacteria > Actinomycetota > Coriobacteriia > Coriobacteriales > Coriobacteriaceae > Collinsella. The sequence continues at coordinate 28,987 of DYAA01000052.1, forward strand.
GTTGAGCTGCAGCTACGATGCGGCAAGAGGCTATATCGAAATCGAGTTCCCCACGTCGCTCTCGATGGGCTCGTTTGAAATCCATGCCCTCGCGGTCCTCGACAAGGCGGGTCATGAGACCTTCGTCTACAGCTCCGCCTACGCCGAGCGTAACGGCAAGACCGGCGTCCGGACCTTTGATGTCGACGACGCGGAGAACGTCACCTTCGACGTGACCGCCCCGCTGTATGCCGCCACCAAGGGCAACGGGCAGGCATATGCAAAGGGCAACGAGAACGGTCTGACCTTCCGCTTCAGCGGTCCTCTCGATGAGTTCACGCGTCTCCTCGTGGACGGAAATGAGGCCTCCGCTGAGAACTACACCGCAACCAAGGGCAGCACGATTATCGAGCTCAAGCCGGCCTACCTGGACACGCTTGCCGCCGGCGGACACACCGTCACGGCCGTCTGGAAGGACGGGACGGCGACCGATGCATCCTTCACCGTGGAGGGGAAGGCCCAAGGGGAGCAGGCGGGCGGCAAGACCGATGTAGATTCACCCGGCGACAACAAAAGTGATCCTGCCACTCCTGAAAAGGACGACGACGAGGCGTCTACAAAAAGGTCGGGACACACGACAACCGATGAACTAAAGCTCGCCGTAACCGGCGACTCCGCTTGGATGGCCAGCATCGCATTAGCCATGGCGGCCACGGCCTGCTTCGCGGCAGCGAGAAGGCTTGAGCCCAAGCAGCATAGGCACGAACAGTAGCTCAAAGCGAACTCAACTGGGAAGGGCAGATGGATAGCCGTCCTTCTCTTGCAATCAACCCAATCCGCTGAAATGCAATCAGTTAACGAGTTTTGCCAGACGCTCGGTCTCTACCCCGCTCTGGCAAGCCACCTAGCAATGAGATAATGCCCACGGCGATCAACGCAAACAAGGAGCACGCTATGGCAGACAACGAGATCAAACCCTCAACGGACGGCGGCCGAGAGGAACTCGTGGCAAAACAGCTCGCATCGACCAAAATCCACCTCGCGCTCACCCAGGAGCGGGCGGACATCTCCGGCGCCATCAAGCTGCCGCTCGAGCGAATTCCCCAGCTCGGCGTGGCGTTCGCCTCGCTCCCCTCGATGTTTCGCACCGTCACTAACACGGTGAGCGTACCCACGTTGCTCCAGGCGACTGACAAATTTGGCAACCCGCTCGATCCGTCGAAACTCAACTCGTTCAAGGACGGCAGCGGTCTCACAGGGGGCTACCGCGACGCAGTCAAGGGCTTTGGACAGGCGCGCTTCCACGTAGTCGAGGGCGACATCGCCACGAGCGTCACTCAAGTGCCTTACGACCCGACGTCGTTGTTCATGGCAGCCGCAATCGCGCAGATAAACCAAAAGCTCGACTCCATCCAGGAGTCCGTCGACGAGATGTTCGAGTACATGCGTCAGCGCGACAAGGCCAACATGCGTGGCAACCTCAAGACGCTCGCAGACATCCTCAACGGTTACGGCCTCAACTACGGCAACGCCACCTACATGGCAAACGCCCATATGAAGGTGCTCGACATCAAACAGTCGTCCGCGCAGGACATGGAACTCTTCCGCTCGCAGGCGCAAGCGGATCTGAAAAAGAAAGGGTTCATCGAGGTGCGAGACGGCTTGGGCAGACGCCTCGACAAGGTGCTCGACTACCTCAAAGACTGCCAGCTCGCCACCTACATCCACGCGTTCTCACTGTTCCTCGAACCCATGCTCGCCCAGAACTTCGAGCCCGCAAAGCTCGCGGACGCCACCGCGAAGATCGAGGCCGATTCGATTGCGTATCGCGAGCTCTACACCGAGTGTTACGACGCCCTCGAGGCGGGAACTGCCGACACCGTCGATGCGGCACTGCTGGGCGGCATCGCGTCCGCGGGCAAATTGCTCGGTCACGCCATCGCAAAGACCCCCGTGGGCGAACATACGCTCATCGACGAGGCACTCGAGGGTGCAGGAGAGGACATCGGCAGGTTCAACGACAGGCAATCCGAGAAACTCCTCGAAAAGCTCCATCGGGCAAAGACGCCTGACGTCGCACCGTTCAAGCAGAGCGTAATGGAAGTAGACACCCTCTACAACCGCCCCACGCAGATCGCCGTGGACGCCGAGAACGTCTACATCCTGCCTGCCAAGCGGCAGGAAGAGTAGCGATACGCGACAGGCCACGCGCCATGCAGACGGCCAACGCCGCCTATCTCCCCTCCGCCTTCAACTTCAGCAACAGATCGCTCAGCTCGGGGCACTTGCTGGAAAGGCGTGTCTCCGCTCGCTCGCCCATCCCCCACCGCTGGCGGATCTCCTGGGCGCGCGGGCTCACGCGGTAGTCCCCCTCCATCATCTGCTTGAGCAGCTTGGCGGTCACGCGCGCATCGGCTAGGGCACTGTGGGCGTGACCCGTCGACTCGTCGAACTCGATGCCAAACCACGTTGCCGCGTCGCCCAACGAGACGCGCCCGTGGCTGCCCACGTCCATAATCGAAGTGTAAAACGCCTGCAGGTCGGCCCAGTCCGTAGGAAATGCGGCAAGGTCGATGCGCTTTGCCTGGCACTCGGTCAAAAGCTGTCGACGGTCCGTCCCGCTCCAGCAAACCACCTGAGCGGAGTAGCGACCGATCCAATCGTTGAGCCTTTTGATCACCACATAGAGCGGATCGGCCATCGCGGTGTCCACGGCCGATATCCCCGTAAGCTCGCGGACGGGAAACGCAACGCCTTCGGTAAACTCCGTCTGCACAAACTGCGAGAACTCGCCCATAACGTTGCCGTGGTAATCGAGCTTGACAGCGCCGACCTCGATGATCTCATTGTGCAGTCCACGGCGCTGGCGCTGCTTTGGCACCGGCGCAAACTCAAAGTCCAGCACGATCTGGCGCGCAAAGTTCGTCGTATCGATAGCCGAGATGCACGGCGTCTTTTTAGCTGGCACGGTTAGGGCCTTTCTCCGTTGCCTGCCGCTTGGTTACATAAGCGGCTACATTGCCGTAAGGATAGGCGCCCGTGCGGACACAAAAGCGGGGTGCAATGCCATGCACCAGGCACGCGCCACACAGACGGACCCAAGGGATCCCGCCCGCTCTATTCAAATGCATGTGATAAAAATTGAGGCCCGGTGACTTGAATCAGCGGTCATCCCGGGCCCATCAGAGCTCACAGAGCTCTTGGTTGCTTTGGCCTCGCTTTTCACAGCGTTTGTTGGGCTTTCCGAGGCACTCAAGCAGCGTTCGAAGCATAACAAGTCGCTGCCATTAAGACACTGACCTCTTGACCAAGCAACGGCGCTGCCCAGCTCTTCACTACTTGGGCTGCCGTCGACTTCATTCTATCCGCGAGCATCTGGTTTACCAAATGGATTTTCGGTAAAGGAAGCACGGCACGCCTGCAAGACCACTACGCCCCAAGTGCCGCCACGGGGATCACCGCCACGCCGTCGTCGCGTGTGTAGGCAATGCTCCCCTTTCCAACCACAACCGCCAAAAACGCCGGTGCGGCATTCTGGGCGGCAGGATTGGAGAGCACTTTCCTCTCCAGCGCCTTGAGATTTCTCGCTCCATCGTCTGCCTTCGCATCGCTCAGCTTGACCTCGATGGCTCCCCAGCGCCCGTCGTGCTCAACGACCGGATCGACCTCAAGGCCCTTCTCATCTCGGAAATAATGGACACTGTTGTCGACACCGCCGTAGGTGGAAAGGAACACGCGCACGTCGCGCAGAACGAGGTTCTCAAAGAGCATCCCCAGCGTTTGCATATCGCCAAGCAGCCGCTCAGGGGTAGCCCCCAGCAACGCCGCCGCAAGTGACGGGTCGCAGAAGTAGCGCTTGGGGCGCACGCGAACGCGGGCCTTCGAGCGCATGGGCGGCTCCCATCCACACGGGTCCTCGGTCAGCTTGAGCCTGTTGAAGAGATCCAGGTACGCAGCGATGGTCCTCTCGTCGGGGCCCGCCTCACCGTACGAGGCGTCCTTTATGAGCGTCTTGTACGTGACAGCCTGGCTCTCGTTCAGGGCAAGAGCTCGCAAAAGGCCGTGTGCAAGCTCGGGCGATCATGCGATATACGAAATTACGCCATTCTCAATGCGGATTTTACGCTACTTCCAATGTAGTTTTTACGCCGTTGCGGATGTAGTTTTTACGCCATGTTCATTGAAGGTTTTACGCTTGGCATCCTTAGCGCGACGCTCGCTCAACCCCTGACCACCGGATTGCCCGAATTCCGGGATGCTGCCTCCGCTCCAAACAAAAGGCCCCGACTCGCGATGAGCTGCCTCCCATTTCTTGAACATTAGAAATGGGAGGCTTTCCACCCCATGCCTCTATCGGAAACGGCATCCCGTCCTGAGCATCGAATCCGGGACGTAGTTTCCGCATGCGGCTTCGTTAGGAAAGCATGTTCCACTCTGAGCGCTCATTCCGGGGTGCAATTTCCGCCAGAGACGCCGCCGGGAAAGCGCATCCCGGTTTGGAGCCGAAATCTGGGATGTAGTTTCCGCTTGAAGGGCGATCCGGAAAGCGCGTCCCATTCCGAGTGGCAATTCCGGGTCACAGTTTCCGCAGATACAAGGCGACAGTCCGCCGCCCTTATCACATGCCTTCAAATATGCGATCCAGAAACACAAAACAGCAGATAGAATGCTCTTTTTCAAAAAGTACACGTCCCGAAACTTACCAAGACTTCATATCCAGCCACCGTTCACGGTCGCCGATTACCGCCCACCGATTCAAACAAGAAATATGTCGCCAAAAGCAGGTCATCTACCTGCATGGTTAGATTTTGGTCAGCTTTTGGTCAGCTGAGCGGCAAGTTCCAGCTGATACGTTTTTGCTACCAAAAAGGAGGCGGTAGCTCATGACCCATTGCAATGACCAGCTCATCGACCAACTGCTCACTCAAGCCGAACAAGAGGGGCGCTGTCTGATTCCCCCGAGCACGGCGATCCGAAAAGCGCTCCTTCGGCGCACCGGCGGCACGGTTGTCTCGCCCATGCCGGGGTTGTTTGCGCGAAAAACGCGCTGGGATGAACTCAACCGAGCGCAACGCCATTGCGAGATTATCCGCGCCCTTGCGATCATCCACCCCGATTGGACGTTCTGCTCGTTTTCGGCAGCTTGCCTGCTGGGGCTCGAGGTCTCGTGGCGACACCTGAACGTCGTGCATGTTTGCAGCTCGACAAAGCCGTCGGCTCGTCCGGGCGCACATATTCAGCGGCACCAGATTGAGCCGGCCGGAGCAATACGCAGAGCCGGCGTATCGGTAACGCCGCCCATCCAAACGGCCACAGATTGCCTGCTGCAAACTGGTTTTGCCGACGGCATGCCCATTGCCGATTCGGCGATCTCAAAGCTCGGCCTTGCGCCGGAACAGCTGATGGAGGCCGTTGAGCAACGAGCGACTGCCCGCAATGGTCGCGCGATTCGCACCGCCCTCACAACGCTTCGATATGCCGACGCCCGCGCCGAGAGCGGCGGGGAATCGGTCGCCCGAGCCGTCATGATCGAGACGGGCTTTGCGCCCGACTGGCTTCAATACGAGCTGACGGACCCCTTCGATTCGGCCAAGCCCATACGAACGGACTTTGCCTGGGAGCGCCAGGCGCGGGAACTCACGCTGGGCGAGCTCGACGGGCTCATCAAATATACCGACCAGACCATGCTGGCCGGACGCACCACCGCCGAGGCGCTCGTTGCCGAACGACAGCGCGAGGCGCACCTATCGCTCTACGGTCACCCTCTGCTGCGCTTTACCATGAGCGAAGTCCGCTCGGCAGGACTGCTCGCGAAAAAGCTGCAGACGGCAGGCATCCGGCAGACCGCTCTGCCGGCATGGCTCAACGAGGTAGACCTGTAGGAGCTGCTAGGCCACGCATCGCCAGATCGCATCCCCCTATCTGGGCCGCGTTTTCCCAACGACCACGCCAACGGAAAGTGCGTCCTAGCCTGGACGCTCAAAACGGGATGCACTTTCCGGATGGCGGGCCTGGCGGAAAGCGTGTCCCGGAATCCCGTCTCAGAGCTGGACAGGCTTTCCGGTTGAGTCCTTCAGCGGAAACCGCATCCCGGAATAAACACTCAAACTGGGATGCGCTTTCCAAACGACCGGCCAGCGGAAAACGCATCCCATTCTGAGGCATGATTCCGGGACACAGCTTCCGCATGCGGCCCCGTTGGGAAAGTTCATCCCGTTCTGAGACCGAATTCCGGGACGCCGTTTCCGCCTGAGGCTTCAGCCGGAAAACGCATCCCACTCTGGAGCCGAATTCCGGGACACGCTTTCCGCTGGAGGGCCGATTCGGAAAACGAATCCCATTCTGAGCGCTCATTTCGGGACACGCTTTCCGCTCCAAGCAAAAGGCCCCGGCTCACGATAGAGCTGGGGCCAAAGGCGCAGCTTATACAGTTGATGGCAAGCGCAGACGGCAGTCAGTAATGGCCGTCCGCGCTCTACTCTACCCGCGGTGACGAGCGCGGCTGTACGGCGTATCCACCATGGGCAGATCCGGACGCAGCTTGCCGTCAAATGCGCGGTAGGCGTTCTGCACGGCGGGCGCCGTGGGGATCGTTGCGATCTCGCCGATGCCCTTACCGCCGTATGCCACGGGCAACAGCTCGTCCTTCTCCACGTAAATGGCGTGGATATCCGGAATCTCGGGCGCACGGAACAGCCCGAGCGTGCCGTACCTTGCCTGGGGTACGCAGTCCTTGAGCGGCCAGTCCTCGGTCAGCGCATAGCCCATACCCATGAGCACGCCGCCTTCGATCTGGCCCTGGATGGAGATGGGGTTGACCACCTTGCCGGAATCGTGCGCGGCATAGACCTCGCTCACGCGGCCGTCATCGTCCAGAATGACCACATGCGTGGCAAAGCCGTAGCAGATGTGGCTCTTGGGGTTGGGAACGTCGGCGCCCAGCTTGTCGGTCGGCTCCAGGTACACGTAGCCAAACTCGCATCCCTCGAGCTCTTTGATGGCTGCCGCGGGGTCCTGGGGATGCACGCCCTGGCCGGCAACGAGTTCCTGCGTGTGTAGCTGGTAGGCGCGACCGTCGTCGTACTCGATCTTGACGCCGTCGCCATGCGCGCTCACGGGAGCATCGGGCGCAGGCTTGCCAGCCTCGATGCCAACCATGGCATCGCGCAGCAGGAAGGCGGCGCCGCGCACGGCCTCGCCGGTCACGACCGTCTGACGCGAACCAGACGTGGTGCCGGAGTCGGGAGCGTTCTCGGTGGAGCACTCGCCGTTGGCAATGCAGCTCAGCGGCAGACCGCAGGCCTCGGCAACGTCCTGCAAAAAGACGGTGTTGCAGCCCTGACCGATGTCGGACGTGGCGGCATAGACCACGGCTACGCCGTTCTCGACGCGAATCTTGCAGTGACCGGCATCGGGCAGGCCCACGCCCACGCCGGCGTTCTTCATGGCGCAGGCGATACCGGCGTGTCCGGGATGCGCATAGTAGGCATCCTTGACCTCGAGCAGCGTCTCCTTCAGCGCCGTGGAGCAGTCGGCAATCTGGCCGTTGGGCAAAACCTCGCCCGGCTCGATGGCATTACGATAACGAATCTCCCACGGGTCCAGGCCGACCTTCTCTGCCAGCAAGTCAATCAGGCTCTCGAGTGCAAACTCGGACTGGCAAACGCCAAAGCCTCGGTACGCGCCGGCGGGCGGGTTGTTGGTGTAGTAGCCAAAACCGCGGATGTCGGTGTTCTGGTACCTGTAGGGGCCGACGGCATGCGTGCAGGCGCGTTCGAGCACCGGACCGCACAGCGACGCGTAGGCGCCGGTGTCGAAGTTGATCTCGCAGTCCAGACCGGTAAAGTTGCCCTCGGCGTCGCAACCCAGCGTAAAGGTGCCGTCCATGGCGTGGCGCTTGGGATGGAACGCGAGCGACTCGGCACGCGTGAGCTTGCACTTCACAGGACGCTGGAGCTTATAGGCAGCAAGCGCGGCCAGGTGCTGGATGGACACGTCCTCCTTGCCGCCAAAGCCGCCGCCCACGAGCATGGTCTCGACGACCACGCGCTCGGGCTCGTTGTCCCAGCCAAACATATGGGCGCACTCTTTGCGCGTATCGTAGGCACCCTGGTCGGTCGACTGCACCTTGACGCCGTTCTTGTACGGGAAGGCGACGGCGCACTCGGGCTCCAAGAAGGCATGCTCGGTAAAGGGCGTGGTAAAGCGCTGCGTCACGGTAAACGCGCTCTCTGCCAGCGCCTTGGCGGCGTCGCCGCGCGTCACGTGACGGCTCTGACACACGTTGTCCTTGAGCTCCACCGTGTTGCCGAAGGCAAAGAAGCTGTCATGCAGGCGCGGGGCATCGGCGGCCCTGGCCTCGACAATGTTGCGCACGGGCTCCAGCGGCTCGTAATCGATCTTTACGAGCTTCTTGGCCTTCTCGAGCGTCGCCTCGTCCTCGGCAACCACCAGCACGATGGCGTCACCCACGCAGCGGGTGATATCGCCCTGGGCGATCATGACGTCCCAGTCCTGGATAAGGTGGCCGACCTGGTTGACCGGCACGTCCTCGGCGCGCAGGATGCCCACCACGCCGGGCAGGGCCTCGGCCTTGGAGGTATCGATGGAGAGCACACGGGCGCGCGGATACTTGGAGCGCACGGCGCTGGCATAGGTCAGACCCGGCTGATCGAGCTCGTCGATGTCGTCGGGGTACTTACCCTCGCCGAGCACCTTCTTGCGCACGTCGATACGGAAGGCGCGCTTGCCCACGCCGTAGTCGTCGCCGCGCTCCAGGTCTTCGTCGATCTGCTTTTCGCCGCGGAGCACCGCAGCGGCCAGTGAGATGCCCTCGATAATCTTTTTGTAGCCGGTGCAGCGGCAGACGTTACCGCGAATGGCGTACTTGATCTGCTCCTCGGCGGGCTCGG
>DYAA01000053.1 GCA_019419405.1 Collinsella sp.
CCGAGCCCGCCGACGTCCGTCCCGGTCGCAGCCGTCGTACTGCTGCTAAGCGCACGTCAAAGGCCAAGGCTGCCAAGAAGGGTGCGTCCGAGGATTCTGCCGAGACGACCGCCGATGCGTCGACTGATGTCGCCAAGGCCCAGGACGTCGAACAGCCTGCGTCCGAGAAGCCCAAGCGCGGTCGTAAGAAGTCCGTTAAGGCCAAGGCGTCCGAGCAGCAGGATGTCGAAGCGCAGGTTGATTCTGGCGCCGAGGCCAATGACGCCGCCGCGGCCAATGTTGGCACCGCCGCAACCGATGGTGCCGCCCCCGCTGAGGGCGAAGACGGCACTCGTCCCAACCGTCGCCAGCACAAGCGCAACGACGAGCGCAACGAGCGTAAGGACGACCGCAACAACGACCGTCGCAACCGCCAGCGCGATCGCAAACAGCGCAACAAGGAGCGTAATGCCGCTCCCACCGAGCCCACGCTTTCGCGCGAGGAACTCGCGGCCATGAAGGTCGCTGAGCTGCGCGAGAAGGCTAAGGAGTTCGAGATCGAGACGACCGGCAAGAAGAAGGCCGAGCTCGTCGAGGAAATCTACGTCACCGCTGCGAAGGCCGAGGGCTTCCGCGACATCAAGGGCATTCTGCAGATTCGCCCGGACAGCTCCGGCATCATCCACGCCCATGGCTACATGAAGTCCAACGACGACGCCTTCGTGCCCGCCTACCTCATCCGCTCCGCGCGCCTGCGCACGGGCGACGTCATCGAGGGCTCGCTGCGTCCTTCGCGCGGCGGCGACAAGCGCGCCGGCCTCGCCAAAATCACGACCGTCAACGGTCTGGACCCCGAGCAGATTCGCAACCGTCCCAAGTTCGGCGACCTCACCCCGGTCTATCCCAACGAGCCGCTGCGCATGGAGCACGGCAAGGACTCTATTACCGGCCGCGCCATCGACATCGTGTCACCGATCGGCAAGGGCCAGCGCGGCCTGATCGTGTCCCCGCCCAAGGCCGGCAAGACCACGATCCTCAAGAAGATCTGCCAGTCTATCTCGATTAACAACCCCGAGGTGCACCTCATCTGCCTGCTCGTCGACGAGCGCCCCGAAGAGGTCACCGATATGCAGCGTTCCATCAAGGGCGAGGTTGTGGCGTCGACCTTCGATATGCCTGCCGACAACCACACCCGCGTGGCAGAGCTCGTCATCGAGCGCGCCAAGCGCATCGTAGAGCTGGGTGGCGACGTCGTGGTGGTGCTCGACTCCATCACGCGCCTCGCCCGCGCCTACAACTTGGCGGCGCCCGCCTCGGGCCGCATCCTTTCGGGCGGCGTCGATTCGGCGGCCCTATATCCGCCCAAGCGCTTCCTGGGTGCAGCCCGCAATATCGAGAACGGTGGCTCGCTTACCATCCTGGCCTCTGCCCTCATCGACACCGGTTCCAAGATGGACGAAGTCATCTTTGAGGAGTTCAAGGGCACCGGCAACATGGAGCTTAAGCTCGACCGCGACCTGGCCGACCGCCGCATCTTCCCGGCTATCGACCCCGTTGCCTCCGGTACGCGTAACGAGGACCTGTTGGTCGACGAGCAGATGCGTCCGTTTGTCTTTGGTCTGCGTCGCATTCTTGCCGGCATGAACAACACCGAGCGCGCAGCCGCATCGTTTATCAAGGGTCTTAAGGGCACCAACACCAACCAGGAGTTCCTGGTGCGTTCGGCCAAAAAACACAGCGACTACGAGCAGACGTTCTAGGTTGTCATCCACGCGCAGCGATAGTCATCAATGCGATAAAGGGTCGGGGCTTTGAGCCTCGGCCCTTTTCTATAGCGCCGCTCCGCGCTTATTTTTGACCGTAAGACCGACGAGCAGCAGGTTTCCCGTTTCAATCCGACATCGTCACTTGCAATCGACAGGACGGTTTCGCATAATAACTTTTAAGCTTCGCGACGGAAAACGCAGATGAAACGAACCATATACCGTTGCTTTGGGGCATAGCCCCGCTTCATCTTCTCTCGCGCAGCCAACTGAATGATGCGATTTGGGTGCTGGAAGATGGGGAGAGCTCATGGCTTCTTCTGATGCAACACAACGAGCAGTCCTTGCCGGACTTTCGTGCGGGATCGGCCTTGCCGCTCCCGTGGTTATGTATGCCGCGACGCTGCCGTTTTCGTCGGTGAACGAGACGGTCGTGGCGGGTGCAGTTCCCTTCGCCGTGGGCGCGGTGGCGGGCGTGGGTATCTATGCCGCCTCGCTGGGTATCTCCGAGTATCGTGCGCAGCGTGAAGAGCGTCTGTTCCAGCCCGATGCCATGGGCGGTGCCGCCAATCTCAATCAGCATCAAAGCGAGTTCAAGACCGCCTCGATTTCAGCTCAGCAGCAGGATGCGATTCCGTACGCTGCGGCTTCTGCTTCTCAGGCTCAGTCGGAGCAGTCTACCTCGGCATTCCTTTCCGGCCTGACTGGTGCGTTCCAGCGCCGTCATGCCGATGATGGTGTCCCTACCATCGCTCGAGCCGCAGATGCTATGGACGAGGCCGAGGCTTGGTCCATGATCGACAGCATGCTCGACGACGATTCGCCGGTGAGCTGCGACCCTGCGCGCTCGCGCGACGTCTATCAAGTCGCCATCGACGAGCTCACCAACGGCGGGCAGACCGGCTCCTTCAATCGCGATGATATCGCCGCCGCGGCACGCGCCGTGTCGGGCTCCCAGGCCGCCCCTGCGGGCAGCACGGCGGCTTTCGTGGCACTCGTTGCCAATGCGGCGGTCAATAACGCCTACAGCGCTACCTCGGCGGACGCGAACGCTTCTGCCGATAATTCGTACGTTGATGAAGCCATGACCGCGGACGAGGAGGCTGTTGCCGCCCGCCGTGCCGCCGAAAGCTCGCTTTGGGGCGCTCCTGCCCAGCAGCAGGCGGCTGAGGCTGCGCCGTACAATGCAAACCTCGCCAGCATGCCTATCATCTCCGGTGCCGCGGGCATCGATCTCGATGACCTCGATGAGCCTGCAGCCATCACCGCATCGATTGATGCCCAAGATCGCATCGACACCGGCGACCTTCCGGACGCCTCGCTCGAGGTTGATGTCCCCATGGCCGATTACTCGGGCCACGAGGGTATGTGGGCCGCCGCCACCGCGATTCTGGATGAGATTGACGAGCCTGCTCCTGTTTCAGCCCCCGCT
>DYAA01000054.1 GCA_019419405.1 Collinsella sp.
GTAGGGTCGTTTTTACAGACGTATGCCTCCGGGATCGATAGAGATGATGACGGTAAAGATGTTCACCACCTTTGGCTCTATTTGGTAAATAGTGGACATTTGTACCGTATTTATGCTTGCTGTGCGATAATTTTTATAACTATACGTAAGGAGCCTCATATGAGTGATTTTGTCCTGACCTGTGAATCCGCCGCCGATCGAACTCGGGAGTTCTTTGAATCGCGCAATATCCCTGTCGTGTGTTTTCATTACAAGATCGACGATGTTGTCTATGCGGACGATCTGTATCAGTCGATTACGCCGGACGAGTTTTTTGCCCAGATATCCGCGGGCGCCATGCCTAAGACGTCTCAGGTGAGCGTGGGTGAGTACGAGGAGTTTTGGGAGCCGCTTGTTGCCGAGGGCAAAGACGTGCTGCACCTGACGTTGTCGTCGGGTATTTCGGGCACGTATGGATCGGCCTGCGTTGCGGCGCAGATGCTCGCGGATCGCTATCCCCAGGGCGGCAAGGTGCGCGTCATCGATTCGCTGGCAGCGTCTTCGGGCTTTGGCCTGCTGGCGGAATGCGCCGCCGACGTGCGCGATAGCGGGGCTTCACTCGACGAGACGGCCGCTTGGATCGAGGAGCATAAGCTCAACCTGCACCACTGGTTCTTCTCGACCGATCTGTCGAGCTACCTGCGCGGCGGTCGCATTTCGGCTGCGAGCGCGATCATCGGCACGGCGCTTAAGATTTGCCCACTTATGACGGTCGATTGCGACGGCAAGCTGTCGCCACGTGAGAAGATTCGCACTAAGAAGCGCGCGATTTCCGAGATGGCTAAGACCATGATGGCACACGTGCAGGACGGTGCGGATTATTCGGGTAAGTGCATCATGTCGCACTCGGCGTGCCGCGAGGATGCCGAAGCAGTTGCGGCGCTGATTGAGGAACAGGTTCCGCAGCTTAAAGGCAAGATTGAGATCAATAACATCGGTACTCTGATTGGCTCGCATACCGGACCTGGTACGGTGGCGCTCTTCTTTATGGGCGACAAGCGCGTGGATTAATTTGCCCCATCACATCGCTGCATGATTGCCCAAACGAAAACGGCCCGCCTCACGTTTGTGGGGTGGGCCAAGATGTTTTGCTAGCGTTTCTTTCCTCGGAAGAAAAAGCCGTGCAGTGAGGGCTTGAGCCCGCGGTTGGCGCGACGCTCCTCGACGCGCTCGTGGATCGAAGCGACGCGCTCGATGACTTCGTCGGGAATCGGCACGTCGGGATTCATGTTCTCGACCTGGCTGACCTCGGCGGCGGAGACCTGGTCGATAATGGGCACATCGTCGTGCGAGATGACAGGTGTGGCGTCTTCCTTCATCTTGCGATAACGCTGCATCATGTCGGTCTGTAGCTGCTGGGCCGAAGGCGGCGTCCAGATGATGGCGTTGGCGCCGGCGGCGATGGTTTCACGGATGCTTTCTGGCGTCTTGCCGCCCGGCGCGATGAGCGGCAGGTTGGGATAGTGCTTGCGCAGCTCGCGTAGGACCTGGGGCGTGTTCTTGCCGGCGGCGATGTTGAGAATCTTGGCTCCGGCGCGCACCTTTGCGTGAGCATCGTCGTCGCAACGTACGACCGTGGCGATGACGGGGATGTCGGCGATGTTGGTGATGTGCTCGACCATCTCGGCGGTGGCGGGGGAGTTGACCACACAGCCCGCCGCGCCCTGCATCTCGGAGACGGCTGCCATCTGAACGGAGCGCTTACCGGTCGTAGTTCCGCCGCCCACGCCTACAAAGACCGGGCACTCGGCGACGGTCAACAGTGCCTGCGTAATGGCCGGCTGCGGCGTGAAGGGGTAAACGGCAAAGACGGCATCGGCGTTGGAGTTGCGGATAACCGCGACATCGGTGGTGTAAATGAGCGACTTGATGCGGCGGCCGAAGAGCGTGAAGCCGCTGGCCTCCTCGATCTCGTCGGGCATGCGAAGGGCAGCCTTGCGCAGACGTCCGTCGATGGGCAGGGGCTCCATAGGGAGCAGGCCGTTGGGCGTGACGGCTACCTGGGGCTCGGTGAACTCGTCTGCGAGCTCGACCTCGGAGAAATCGACCGAGGCGACGATGTCTTCGTGAACCTCGGCGGGCACATCGATGGGAGCTTGGTCGTTTGCCGCGGCAGGCGTGTCGAAGGAGCTGGTGCCGACGAAGGCGTCGACGCGCTCGTTTAGATCGTTGAGGGTATCCATGGAGGCTCGATTCTATGTGATGACGGCCGGCAGGGTACCGGCAGCGTTGTGCTTGCTAAATCGTTTGACGAGTTGATTTTTCCCCGCCGCGTCCTCCGTTAGACCGAAGGGCGGCGAACGTGAAGGAGCTGTGGTGGCGGGGATCGAGGTGCTATCTTGAAAGTCCCGTTTAAAAGAGAGGTGACGCGGTATGGAATTGACAGCAATGTTGGGCTCGATTGGCCTGTGTGTGGGCGCAATCGTTGCCGCCGCGGTCATCTACTTTGTGGTCACGGCCATTAAGGGCAAAAGGGTCGAACGCAAGGAGCGCGCGATGCTTAAACAGCATCGCGACCAGCAGGGCAAACGCGCACAGAGATAGCTTGTTGAGTTTTGGATCCGTGCGCTAGCTGCGTTTTCGGATCAGGGCAATGTAGAAGCCCTCAAAGTCGCGGCTAGGCGGAATGGTCAGCGTGCCGGGCATACCGTTGGCGACGGACGAGACGTGGCTGGCGGCGATGGCCTCGGTGAGGGCGTTGCACTCGATGCGTGGCTCTTCGCCAACTTCCTGAGCACGGCGCGTTTCACTTTCGCTCGGCGTGCCGTCGAGGGGGATAAGCTCGCAATCCATGTGCTTGTCGAGGGCCTCTTGCAGGGCGTCCTCGTTTTCCTGCGGCAAGATCGAACAAGTCGAATAGACGAGCGTGCCGCCCGGTTTAAGGGCTCCCATGGCGCGGTCCAGAAGTGCTCGCTGCGAGCGGGCACACTTGCTCAGCAGCTGCTCGGTCAGGCCGCGCAGGCTTTTCTCGTTGCCGCTGATGACGGTGCCCGTGCCGGTGCAGGGGGCGTCGAGCAGGATGCGGTCAAAGCGGAAGAACTCGTCGAGCTCGCGTGCGTCGATGCGCATGACGGGCACGTTTTTTGCGCCTTGGCGGTGGAGGTTGGCTTCGAGCTTCTCGGCGCGGGGAATGCTCATCTCGCAGGCGGTAAGGTGCGCCTGCCCCTGCGTGAGGGCGGCGATCTGCGTCGTCTTGCCGCCAGGGGCTGCGCACATGTCCAGGATGTCCTCGCCTGCCTGTGCGCCCAGGACCAGCGGCGGCATCATGGACGACAGGCTCTGCAGGTAGATCTTGCCGTCGCGGTAGATGTCGAGATCCCAGAGATCGGATACCTGGGCCTCGGGTAGGATGAAGGCGTCCGGGTACCATGCGACGGGGCGGTGGGCGATGCTGGCTGCGTCGAGCGCGGTGGCGATGTCCTCGGCGGTCGCCTTGAGCGTGTTGGCGCGCAGCGTGACCGGGCGCGTGGCAGCGGCGCCGAAGCCCTCGATCATGAGCTGAGCATCGGCGGGCGCATAGGCGCCGGCGACCGTGTCGACCATAAAGCGCGGCAGGTCGGCGGCGGAGGGTTGGGCGGCAAGCTGGTCGGAAAGCTCGGTGGCGGCAAACTGCCTGAGCTTGAGCTCGGCCTTGACCTGCTTTTTCTGCTTACGACGACGCGGCTTGGACATCCGTCTTTCCTTCCCATCCCAAATTGACTACTTTCCGGACACGCCGCTGCTGGCGTGCTTTAGTACTGGCTCTCGTGCTTGCTAAAGAAGTCGAAGCGCGGGGGCAGCGGCTTCACGCGGTGCTCGCCGGGCTTCTCGCCCAAGCTCTCCACAAACTCATCCGTGGAGGCGAAGATGTTATCCCAGCTAAAGAAGGCGACCGGGTCGATGTCGAAGTACTCGCAGATGAGCTCGCAGCCGGCAGGGACGATGCCGTGCATGAGCACGGTCGCCACGCGCAGCTCGGTAAAGGCGTCGACGAGCGCCTGCGTCATTGCGGCGTTTGCCTCGTTACCCTCGAGCTTGTTGGCGGCCTTGGAAGCGTCGCTCCAGCGCTTGTTGGCGGCGCGCAGGTAGTCGTCGCACACGGCAAGCGCGCGGTGCGTCTCGAACTTGTACATAGCCTGCTCAAAGGCGAGAGCTGCCTGCTCGGCGGCTTCGACCACGGTGTCAGAAGCGGCACCGGCGGGGATGCAGCGGTTGCGGTAGGGGCTCTCGTCGCCTTCCTTGACGGCGACGCCGTAGAAGCAGCTGCGGGCCAGACGGTTGAACACGCCGGTCAAAAGGGCGCTCTCCTTAAGGGCCGGGTCGATAACGCGCTTGTCGTCGCAGGCGCGTACCTCGTTGCCGTCCTTGTCCTTGCCGGTCACACGCGTGTCGTATGCCTTGGGGCTAAAGCTCACCGGCTTTTCGGATAGGCCGAGCGACAGCCAGTGCGCGCGCATCTGCTCGCAGGTGTAGTGGTTGAGCAGGTTGTCTGCCGGCGGGGGAGGCGTCTGCGAGGACGAGCTGGCCTTTTTGCCCATGTAGAGCAGGTGGTAGCAGGCGCTGACGGTGCTCTGCGTGAGGTCCCAGCCCAGGGCCTCCCACATGGCGGTCTGCGCGATGCAGTAGAAATAGATGTTGTCCTGACCGATGAACTGGTAAATCTGAGCGTCGTCAGAGCACCACCAGTCGCGCCAGTCGAGCGAGCTGTGCTGGTAGGTGGGTGCGGGCACCTGTGTGGAGTCGGCGGCGGGCTCGCCCATGAGGGCGGCATCCTGGGCGGCGACGCCCTCGGTCACGCCGGCGGCCTTGGCATCGCGCGCGAGCACGGTACGCGTATAGCTGATGGGCGCCCACAGGCTCTCGGGCCAGCACCAGCAGGTGACGTCGGAGACGCCATCGACCTCGGGCACCGGAACGCCCCAGTCGATGTTGCCGGTGATGCGGAAGGGCACGAGTGCCTTGCCGCTGCGGAAGCGCACGCCACCGTTGGCGAGCACCGCGTGGGCGTCGTCGCGCTCCTTCCAGCTGGGGAAGGTGACGGTAAAGCTGCTCTTGTTGCCCTCGGGCTCCAGCACGGTGTGCTCGGGGAGCTGGTCCTCGACGGCATCGAAGGCCTCGCGGAACTTGTTCTGGATGTAGAGCTGAGCCGGCAGCAGCCACTCCTCCATGGTCTTGGAGACCACGGAGCGAACCTGCGGGTTCTGGGCGAGCTTGGCGGTGTAGGTCTTCATAAAGTCGAGGTAGGCCGGCAGGTCAAAGTAGAGATTGTCGACCGGGCGCAGCTCGGGCACCTCGCCGGTGAGCTGGCTCTTGGGCGCGATGAGCTCCTCGGGCTCAAACTGGTGGCCCAGATCGCACTCGTCGGCATAAGCCTTCTCGGACTTGCAGCCCTGGATGGGGCAGCGGCCGATGACCTGGCGGCCGTTGAGGAACGTGCCGGCCTTGGCATCGTAGAACTGCAGCGTGGAGCGCTTGGAGATGGTGCCCTGCTCGTGCAGGCGCTCGATAATCTCGGCAGTCACCTCGTTGTGGATCTGGGCCGCCGGCTCAAGGCCCGAGCCGCCGTAGATGTCGCAGCTGATGTTGTAGTTGTTGAGGGTCGCGGCCTGGCGGGAGTGATTGGACTCGACATACTCGCCGATGGACTTGTCGTAGCCCTCGTTCTCCTTGAGCTTGCGGTAGCTCTCCATGATGGGCGAACCGTAGCAGTCGGTGCCCGAGGTGAAGATGACGTTTTCGCGGCCCAGGCGGTCGCGCAGGAAGCGGGCGAAGAAGTCGGCCGGGACAAAGACGCCGCCGACGTGGCCAAAGTGCAGACCCTTGTTGCCGTAGGGCTCGCCGGCGGTAACGATGGCGCGGCGCGGCCAGCTGGGACGGTCGTTCATGGAGTATTTGGATGCCATGGGACTCCTTCGCATATAGGTAAGAGCGCGGCCGGGCACGGGGTTCGGCGGCGCGGTGGTCAATTCGTGCATATCGTTCGACATTATCGCACATGCGGGCGGGTGCGTGGCAGGGGCGCTATCCTAAGATGCTATGAATGAGATTTCCAACATACATGCGTTTGAGGACGAGGATTTTCTACACGCTTGCTTCGTGTGGGGGATGGCCGTGATCGCGGTGTTTGCCGTGTGCCTGGTGCCGGTGTTTATGCTGTTGGGCGGGCCTGCGGACTTGGACGCGGCTGAGGCGG
>DYAA01000055.1 GCA_019419405.1 Collinsella sp.
AGCCATCCCCTCCCGTCGGGGCTTTAGCCGGGGTGCCATGCGGCACCCCGGGGTATCCGGTATTACCCGTCCTTTCGGGCGGCTATCCCGGGGGAGGGGGCAGGTTCTCCACGTGTTACTCAGCCGTTCGCCACTCGCTTCCCTCCGGAGAGGGGTGCCGTTCGACTTGCATGTGTTAGGCGCGCCGCCAGCGTTCATCCTGAGCCAGGATCGAACTCTCCGTCCAAAATAAATGGGCTTCGAGCCCGTCCGGTCCTCACAACTATTAGCTGATCGGTTCCGTTCGATTCATATGGTTTTAGTATAGGAAAAGGAATTTCTCGGGGCCGCCTCTCGGCGGCCTTGCGAAAAACAAATCCAAGTTAGACCATTTCAAATGGTTCGATGTCTGCCCGGATGCGACACTGAAGTAAGTGTCCATCCTCGCAGTATCCGGTTCTCAAGGTGCACGCCTTGCGGCTGATCCGGTCTCACCGGGCCGCGCGGCAAGGAGATATATTGCCAGACCGGAGGGGGCCCCGGGGGCGGGAATCATGCACTCCATATTTTGTTCACAAATGAATAGAACCCTCAGTTGCTTCACTGAGGCCGTATTCGAAGCAGCAGCTTCTGATATTGGCGATGACCAGCTGGTTTATAGGTGTTAAGGCATCGGTCATCTCTGGTGCGCCACTTTACTCCAAAAGCATCAGCTATTTGTTTCCCGTCGGTAAAAGGCAGGTTTTGTTCGCCAAGCGTTCTTATATATAGAGAAGTTCGGGTTCGAACCCGTACACCGGCAACAAAAAAGCGACCAACCGAAGTTGATCGCTTTCAATTCTATGCTGGAGCATCTAGAGGGTGTTTCCGAACTCATTTTCTCGCTGCCATTCATGCTTTCGAAGCATCGTTCGACCTCCGCAGCCTCATGTTTTGAGGATCTGCCGTGTTTATCACTGTTATTAATGAGTGTGTGGAAGTGATCCTCATACAGATACGTCGATCCGCCAGATAACTGAGAAGCATCTTTCTGCAGCCCTCGTTGTCTATCCTCACATCTCTCAGGTCTTCCGGAAATTCACAAGCAGTCTTAGGGTCAATTTGTTTCTGCTTTCAGAGACTTGTTTGAGAGTTTTTAAAGACAGTTCAAAACAATAAGTGAGACACCATAAAGCAGAGCAAGATGTGCCGGATAGAAAATGTAGAAGAAATATTTCAGCTTCAGCCCTCGCTTGCCATTATAAAGATTGATAAGCAGCAACGAAACGACCGCGGCGGCAACATCAGGATTTAATACATTAGCTGTAGCAAACTCAAATCCGCCGCCAACTATATGGCACGACGAAAGGAACACTGCGCATACTGCAGCAAAGAACATCTTGGCCTTGTTGTCGTGGAATAAATAGAACGCAGCCACAAGCAGAATGCCATACACACCGCCATCTAGTTTAGTGTATTCAGCTGCCAGTGCCGTCAAAACAATCAGAGCAATTTCTGCGATGTGCCTCTTCCATTTTGAAAGACTTTGTATCTTTTCCAGAATAATCAAAAAGACCAAGGAAAGCAGGAGCTCATACATAACATTCTGTTGCCGAAGGTCAAATAGCTGCCCGGTTTGAACGAAATCGTATATGGGCTCCGCAATGATTGCGAAGACAAGCATATTTCGCAGGTACTTCTTTATGTCATGAGTATGCAAAAATCCCTCAACTATCAAAAAGCAAAATAAGGGAAATGCAATTCTGCCAAGAACATGAAGCACATCCGAAGCCTCGCTTAGAATCGCCCACTGTTCGTCTGATATCTGATTGTGCGATGCGTGAGTCATGATTCCATTGGTCAGGACGATCCTGCTTACATGATCGAGAACCATCGAAATGGCTGCTATTATCTTTAATGTGCTGCCGCTAATTCCGTATCTATTTGTTTTCATTTCGTATTCCTTACTTTGGGTGGGCCGTCAGGGGTTCAGCCTGCTTCGCAGGCGGCCGCTGCGGCGCTTTCGCGCCTTGCGCGCTGCGCTGGCAAACGCTCACGCGTTTACTCAGCTCCGCGCCCCGACGGGTTCGAACCCATGAAAGGGCGACAAAAAAGACGGCCAACCGAAGTTGACCGTCTCAACAATCTTTGGGTGGGCCGTCAGGGGTTCGAACCCTGGACCTTGGGATTAAAAGTCCCCTGCTCTGCCAGCTGAGCTAACGGCCCGCGGGTGGCATTGTACCACGGTCTGGGACTATTCCCAACTCCATTGGCCGTTCTGGAAAATCACAACTTCACGTCCATCAGGCGTAATGCCCACAATATCGATGTCGTCCGTGCCGATCATAAAATCGACGTGCGTGCTCGAGACGTTAACGCCATGCTCCAGAAGCTCCTCCTTGGACATGTCATACCCACCCTCGATGCATTCGGGGAAACCGACACCTAGCGCGAGATGGCAGCTAGCGTTCTCGTCATAGAGCGTATCGTAGAACAGAACACCACTTTCGCGGATCGGCGTGTTCTTGGAAATGAGCGCGACCTCTCCCAGGTGAGCAGCGCCCTCGTCAGTATCGATGATACTTGCGAGCGTTGCCTTGCCCACGCGGGCGTCGTAGTCCACCACGCGGCCGCCCTCGAACTTAATCCAAAAATCTTCGACCTTATTGCCGTGATGGATGAGCGGCATGGCCGAGTACACGATACCGTCGGCACGCATGCGATCGGGCGAGGTGAAGACTTCCTCGGTGGGAATGTTGGGGAAGAAGGGGTGCCCATCGGGCGTCTTGCCCTTGCCGCCGGCCCACTCGTGACCTTTCGTCATGCCAATCGTCAGATCGGTTCCATTTGCCGCGGTGTAATGCAGGTAGTCGAAACGATTGTCGTTCAGGAAACGCAGGTTCTTTTCGAATGCGGCGTCATGGAGTTCCCAGTCGCTCTCTGGGTCCTGGCCATCGGCGCGCGCGGTGTGCAGAATCGCATTCCACAGCTTATAGATTGCAACCTCATCGGCGTCTCCCGGGAACACCTCGTGCGCCCAAGCCACGACCGGAGCGCCGGCGATGCACCACGGATTGATGTTGTAATCCAGTCCACGGCGGAAAACTTTGCACTGCGTATTCCTCGCCTTTGATGCCGCGGCCGGCTTGGCTGGATCGATGCCCTTGAGGGCCGCAGGATCCGCACCCTCGATAAAGACAAAGCAGGCACCATCCTGGGCCAAGGAATCCAGCTGCATGCGCTTCCACTCGGGCGTCTGCTCAAAATAGCTTTTCTCGACATGCTCGTACGTGAGCCTCGTCACGGCATCATCGGCCCAAATGACCGTCACGTGGCCGGCGCCGGCAGCATAGGCCTCCGCGACCACCACGCGCGCAAACGGCGCGCACTCGACCGGAGACTGAACGACGACCTCCTGGCCGGGCTTGACGTTTACGCCCTTGCGGACGACCAGGCGCGCGTAGTTTTTAATCTTGGGCTCCAGGGCCTTCATGCCCTCCAGAGCCTCTTCGACCGTCAGGGCAGCTCGAATCATGTGCCACTCCATCTATCTATAGAACAGTAAAAAGGCGCGCCGCAAAAACGACGCGCCTTATATCTTAGCGATAAGTATGTATGCAAACGCTACTTCTTCTTGGAGTCCTTCTTGTCCTCCTCGGCAGCCGCGCGCTCAATAAGAGCGTTGAGCTTGTTCTCGGACATGCCCTCGGCCTGCGCGCGGTACATGTTGCGCAAGGGACGAATACGAGCGAAGTCATAGATAAAGTCGCCCAAAATGATGACGTAGGACAAAACAATGCCGACCATCTGGACAGGGCTGGACACCATGCCAGCGGGAGCGAAGTACAGCGAGGCCCAAATTGCCACGACGAGCACCATGCCAATGGCGAGCACAATCCACCAGATGCGACGGCGCTTGGTGTAGTCCTCGTCCTGCTTGAGGAGGATATTCGACACCGTATAGATGCGGTCCTCCTTGGCGCGCTGCTTAGCCTTGCGGGCGCGCTTCTCCTCTTTAGAGAGGCCCTCGAGGTTCTCGCCCTTCTCGAGCTCTTTGCGGCGTGCCTTAGACGAAGCCGGCACGACGCGAACGGAGCTCGCTGCTTGGCGGGCGGGCTTAGCAGATGCGGCAGACTTGCGCGCAACCCCGGTAACTTCGTGGGATTGCGTGCGCTTGTTCGTGGCGCTACGGGTACTCACTTATGCGTTCTCCTTCATGCTTGTGAACTGGGAGCCCGTGATGATCTGGAAGGCCTCGCGATAGCGCTCGGACGTGCCATCGATGACCTCGGCGGGCAGGTGCGGGGTCTCCCCCGTCATATCCCAGTTGGCCTTGAGCCAATTGCGGACGAATTGCTTGTCGTAGCTAGGCTGGATCTTGCCCTCCTCGTAGCTGGCAGCAGGCCAGAAACGGCTGGAGTCGGGCGTGAGACACTCGTCGATCAGCGTGACCTTGCCATCAATAACACCAAACTCGAACTTGGTGTCGGCAATGATGATGCCACGGGTCGCGGCGTACTCGGCGGCAGCCTTGTAGATCTTGAGGGAAAGGTCACGAATCTGCGTGGCGATGTCCTCGCCCACGATCTCGCAGCAACGCTCGAACGAGATGTTCTCGTCGTGGTCACCGATCTCGGCCTTCGTGGACGGCGTGAACAGCGGCTCAGGAAGCTTGGAAGCCTCGGTCAGGCCCTCAGGCAGCTGGATGCCGCAGACGGTGCCGTTCTCGTCGTAGGTCTTCTTGCCCGAACCGGTCAGATAGCCGCGGACGATGCACTCGATAGGAATCGTCTGGGCCTTCTTAACCAGCATGGCGCGGCCAGCGAGGTAGTCACGATACTCAGCAAACTCCTCGGGGAACTCCGCCGGGTCGATGGAAACGAGATGGTTGGGGACGATGTCGGCAAACTTATCGAACCAGAATGCCGAGATGCGATTGAGTACCTCTCCCTTAAACGGAATCTCGTCGGGAAGAATGAAGTCGAACGCAGAAATGCGGTCGGTGGCGACCATCAGCAGGTTTTCACCGGCATCGTAAATATCACGAACCTTGCCACGGGAATCCGGACGACGCTCCATCGTTGTCACGTGAGTCACTCCTTACCTAAATACGACAGAAATGCGGGTTCTTTCCCGCATGTTTTCGCAAACTCGGAGCGGCAGGGACGCGGCCCCTCCTTCACCGAATAGCGAAAAGCTAGTGCTCCATTGTAGTAGATGCCGCGTCTGCCGTGTGCTCGCGGGGCAGATGAATTGTAAAAGTCGTACCCTTTCCAAGCTCCGACTCCACGGATATGTAGCCATGGTGACGCTCGACGATCTGCTTGGTCACGGCGAGGCCAACGCCCAGGCCGCCAGCTTCGCGGGCGCGGCTGGCATCGGCGCGCCAAAACCGCCCGAAGATGCGCGACAAATCGTCCTTGGCAATACCGATGCCGGTATCAGAAACGGCAATGCTGACGTGCTTGCGGTCACTGAGCACCGACACCACGACCCAACCGCCCTCGGGGGTGTAGCGCATGGCATTGCTCATGAGGTTGATAACACATTGCGTGATCATGTCGGGATCGGCCTCGACGACATCGTCGTGACCCTGGGTCTCGTCCGCAAAACGCAGGCGCAGATCGCGGTCGACAAACAGGCGCTCCTGGGCATTGACGATGGAACGCACGAAAGGAACCATGTCCACCGGCTCAAGGTTGAGCGGAGCCGTGCTGTTTTCCATGCGCGACAGGTCGAGCATCTGCTGCACCAGACGAGCCAGGCGGCGCGTCTCGGAAGCAACGGTCTCCAAATGCTCATCGTCGGTGGGATACACGCCATCCTGCATGGCCTCGACCGTTGCGAGCATGGCCATAAGCGGCGTGCGAAGCTCATGTGCAACGTCTGAGGTCAGGCGCTTCTCGTGTTTCATATCCTTCTCGAGCGAAGTGGCCATCTCATCGAAGGTCTCACCCAGCTGATCGATCTCGTCATCACCGCGCAGTCCCGTGCGAGCCGACAGGTCGCCGTCACGGATTTGCTTTGCGGTACTGGTGATGCGATGAATCGGCTTGGTGAGCATGCGCGACACGAGCGATCCGATAACGACCGAAATGCAGATTGCAACAACCGCGGCGAGGGCCATGGCGTTAAAGGTCTTCTCCCTAAACGCAGAGTCCGCCTTGGTGAGCAGAGCGTCGGAGCCGATGGCCCACAGCTTTACCTGTCCGACATGCTCGCCGGAAGACGTTACAATCTCGACGTTAGCAACGCTATCGGAGTCGGTTGGAGCAGACGAGACCGGGCTATGCGATGCCCTCTTGCCGCTCGTGTCGTCGGTCGTAGCCTGGTTTTCGCGTACATCGGCGGTGGCGCTTGCCGAGGGCCAGGAATCGTCATAAACGATCACGCCCTTTTTATTGACGACCTGCATGCCCAGATCGTCGGAAACCAAACTCGACGTTGCGACCGTGCGCAGTTCTCCCGCGGTCCAAGAGCCGTTTTCCTCATATGAGGTCGCCAACTTCTCGGCAGCGGAATTTGCGATTTCGACGATATTGGAGCGTGTGTAATCCGAAAAGACTGTGCCCCACACAACAGAGACAACGCCCACCAGCACCAATACTGTCATGAGCGATGTCAGAGCAAAAGCAAGTGCCATGCGCGAGGGATAGCTCATCGTTGGCCGTGAATCGGAACGAGGCGTGTTCCAACTAGCCTTGGAACCCGCCTCGCTCTCCTGCTTGTGCTTTTGTCCGATTTCAAAGCGCGCAGGTGTCATATGTGATTTCCCTATTTCTCGTCCGACTTATCGGTCTTGGCCGGAGCCTCGAAGCGATAGCCGACACCATGGACGGTGTAGAGCCACTTGGGCTTCTTGGGATCATCGCCCAGCTTGGCGCGAAGGTTCTTCACGTGGCTGTCGATGGTGCGCTCGTAACCCTCAAAGTCGTAGCCGAGCACTTTCTCGACCAACTCCATGCGGTTGTAGACGCGGCCGGGGTGACGGGCAAGCGTGGTGAGCAGCTTGAACTCGGAAGCCGTCAGGTCGACTTCCTTGCCCTCGACCAAAATCTTGTGGCCCGAGATGTCAATGACCAGATCGCCAAAGTCGAGCACCTCGACGGCCGGCTCATCGGCCTGGTGGGCACGGCGGAACAAGGCGCGTACGCGCGCGACAAGCTCGCGCGGCGAGAACGGCTTGATCAGGTAGTCGTCGGCTCCGAGCTCGAGGCCGATAATACGGTCCTCGATCTCGCCCTTGGCCGTCAGCATAATGATGGGGACATCCGAGGTGTCGCGAATGGTGCGGCAAACGCGCTCGCCGGGAATCTTGGGGAGCATGAGGTCGAGCACAACCAGGTCGAACTGGTGCTTCTCGAACTCCTCGATAGCGGACTGGCCGTCGCCCACGCCCACAACCCAATAGCCCTCGCGCTCGAGATAGGCAGCGACAGCGTCACGGATTGCCTTCTCATCCTCGACCAGCAGAATCTTTTTTGCATCTGAAGCCATAACACGGCCCCCCTGTCTCAATTAGCTAAGAACAAGCTCATTTTAACGCACCTGAGCCCACCGGGTATCGCATGGGCGCGACAGCTCGGCGGGCGGTACTCACAATTACAACGCGTTTATTCCCCTGTTGGCGCCTTTTTAACCCCTCTAAGCTTAAAGAGAGAATAGGCGTGCAGTGACCGTCTCTGGTATACCCTGGCTGTTGCGCACCGTGGCGTACGTAAGGAATGAGTCCGATTTTCCCGCCGTAGCTGGATAATCGCCATACTCCAAAGCGCGGTCGGGCGACAGCAGCGAGCCATAGGTCTTGGCAGAGGTGTCGATCAGGAAATGCGATGCCTGCACCTTAACAAGGTATTTATTCTTCTTGCCAGCCGCACATGCGAGCGGCTCGCGTGACAGGAAGAGGTACGGCCCTCCCTCATTACCGATATACGTGCCCATGTTGCCCAAGCTGCCCACGCCACTATAGGTCGCCTCGATAGAAAACACGAAGGTATCGCCCATATATACGGCCTCGAAAGGCGAGACTGACGAGGGAAGGACTAGCTGGGCACGTTTGGTGTTGTTGCCGTCGGTCAGATCGATTGCCGTTATGCCGTAGTAGACGCCCTCGTCGTTGCGGACACGCGGCGAGATGGTCAAAATGCCGTCGCTCGCACGCGGGGCCGATGCAAAGCGGCCCGTCGATTTCCAAATTGTCTCGGCCTTGGATTCATCAAGCGAGCGACGATAGCAAAACGAATCACTACTCGTTTTATTGCCGCCTGCCGAAGGCATTTTATACCAGATGACTGATGACCCGAACGCCGTGAACAGTGGCGGATCATAGTCCTTGCCACCCCGATCGAGCTCAACCACGTCGCCAGAGAGCGAAGCGCCCGACAGATTTTGAGCGTAGAGCTTCCACGATGAATTGGCAAAGTTCATCTCAACCCACGCAAACACGCCATCGCCGGCACGGACATCGTAAAATGCATATCCCGTGCCCTCGATAGGATCCTCGATTAATGTGGTAAGCGAGCCGTCGCCCAAGTTGAGCACGCCAAGCGTGTTGGCATGTAACGCAGACGCCGGGGCCATCATCGCCGCGGCGTAGTCACCATCGCAGTAGTACAGTAGCGTGCCCAGCGGCAGCGTCCACGAGGCCGCAGGCTCAAGATCGATATCGACGGCCTCATACTCATCAGTGATCGAGACGATCTTTGAGTCGTCCTTGATAACCTGCGGCTCGCCGGCGGCATCATCGCTGGTGCCCGTTTTTTTCGAGCATCCGGCAAGCACCGTGGCAGCGCCCGCGGCAGCCCCACCGAGTACAAAGCCGCGACGCGATATTCCGTTCTTGATGTGATCGGCGATACCCATTAGGCGATCTCGGCGCGAGCGGCCTCGATAGCGCGTGTAAGCTGGTCGGCGCAGGAGGTCTTTTTCATACCGCAGGTATTACCGGCGAGAACCTCGATGACGCGATCGGCAGGAGCGCCCTCGACCAGCTTGGAGATAGCCTTGAGATTGCCGTTGCAGCCACCGGTAAACTCGACGCCCACCACCTTGTTGCCGTCATCGGACAGGTCAAGGTGGATATTGCGAGCGCATACGCCCTGAGGCTTGTAATCAAAACTAATCATTGCGTTCCCCTCTCGTAAAGCAATTTCAGACGTCTATTATCCCCGTCCGAACCGATAAAGTATCGCGGGCACCGATTCAACATTCCCCGATGCGCAGACCGGCGACAGCAATGCTGGCAATCTGCTTACCGAGCGTGGACTTTTCGTTTCTCTTGATACATGTTGTGGTCGGCGATGTGGTACATCTCGGTCAGCGTACATCCGGGTGTCTCTGCCGTCGCGACGCCAAATGACGCACTGACTGTCAGCACCTCATCGCTCGCAGCAGCAAGGCTGAGGCGAAGATCTTGCACCACTTTGCATGCGGATTCGCGATCGGTGTGAGGGCAAATCAGCAAGAACTCGTCTCCACCAACGCGCATGGGTACAAATTTCTCGCCTGCCGCCCGCTTCAATACAGATGCAGTACGCCGTAGCAGCTCATCGCCCATTTCGTGACCGTAGAGATCATTGGTGTGCTTGAGGAAATTGCAATCCATCATGATCACACTCACGGGCAGGGACTCGTTCACCAGGTCGTCGCCAAGGGACTCAAGGTAATTTCTATTGCGAAGTCCCGTCAGCTTGTCCTGGAAAGAAAGCTCCTCGGCGCGCTTTGTCATCGAGATGTTATGCGTCGCCACGACGACCGATTCCAGTCGACCCTGCTCATCGCGGCGCTGTGGAACAACCTGCAGCGAATACCAAGTACCTCGGCAATCTCGTACCTCGGCATCCAAGTACGGCATGCCCTCCATACGGTCCTGAAGCGTGCTTATATCTATTAGCTCCATGACCGCCTCGCGGCTTTCGGGACTCACGATGTCTCGGCAAACCGTTGTCAAAAAGTCATACGCCTCGGCGTGCTCGGCAAATATCTTTGCCACCGATGGCGACATGTTAATTCCCTCGATCTCGAGCGTATCGAGATGCAGCAGGAAGGTCGACTCATATATGGAACTGATAGCATTGATGATGCCGAGTT
This sequence comes from Collinsella sp., assembly GCA_019419405.1. Lineage (GTDB taxonomy): Bacteria > Actinomycetota > Coriobacteriia > Coriobacteriales > Coriobacteriaceae > Collinsella. Next base: position 10,048 of record DYAA01000055.1, read on the forward strand.
GCTTGTCCTTTTCGGCCAAATTGCGACGATCGGCAATGTTGCGCGCCAACAGCACTACAACCCAAAACGCCAAGAACACCAGCACGCCGGCAGCGATAAATGAAATCCTGCCCGACATGACCTCAGATTTGGGATAAAGCGCAAACAGGCGATAGTCCTCATACGCCGCACGCACGGCATACCAGGTACTTCCCCGATATTCGATGCGTGTTAAGCCTTCGTCTTTCCAATCAATTCCGCTATCGGCAAGAAGCCGGGCAAGGGTTAGATCGACATTCGAATCGTTTGAGGAAACGATCTGCATATCGCGCATCACGAGCACCGTTGGGCTCTGATGGAATGTGTTGTTCACGAGCACGTCGGCGATCGCATACGAATAATCATCGGCGGGCTCGGGCGCAAGCGATCGATACCCCAGCGCTACGCCATCACCGTACGGAACAACACTCACGGCAAAATCGACATCGCGACGCTCAACGACCGTCGAGTAGGACACCTTGGATCCTCGATACATCGATGCGACCGACGAACAGGCCAGCTCCTCTCGCCACAGCATCAGCGGATCGCGACCATCAATATCGTAATGAGCGGCCATATGGCCGTCGGCGTCCATGACCAACATTCCCGAAAGGTGCTCGGCATGGACGTACTCCTCGACGAGGTCATCGTTGACTTCAACGTGATCAGACGGCAAGAACGTCGAAAACGACTCGAGCACGGCATCCAAATTGTGCGTCGCTTCGGTTTTTCTTCCCTGTTCATATCGGTCATATTTTTCGCAGGCGTTTTTTAAAAACACCATGGTTTCCTGACCAAACCCAAGCGTTTTATCGAGACAGCGATGCGTGCCGACCATATACAGCAGACCCAACAGGACAGCGCTGACCACAACGCAGATAGCCGCGGCGACTAATGCCTTTCGGCGCAAGCGGCGCTCATCATTTGTCATGATTCCGCTCCTTGCCCGTCCGTCGTCGCCCCTGCCTTGTACTTGCCCACAATGCGCTCAATCGTGCCATCTCGATCCATCTCGAACAGCACGGTATTGAGGTTTTTGACGTACTCCCCCTCATAGCCGTCCTTAAACGCGACGCCAAGGTCGACCGTCATAACGTTGTCGGCGAACACACGATACAGGCCGGGATACTGGGCGACGAGCCGGTCGAGCGATTGGACCTCCGCCATCCAACAGTCAACATACCCCTTGACGAGGGCGGCTTTGCAGAGTTCGGCGGAGCCATATGATTTGATATGCACGTCCGACGAGATTTCCAGATCGCCTGCAAGCAATCGGCGTTCACTCACCGAACCGGCAATCACCGCAACAGTCTTGCTGCCATCGAGATACGCCAAGGACTTGATACCACTCGTTTTCTTGGTGGCAACCGAAACCGTCAAGGTTAGATACGGCTCGGTCCAGTAATACTCGTCTTCGCGATAACAGGGTGAATAGTCGCACCACAGGCAATCGATCTCGCCGTTTTTGAGCAGGCGGTCACGATCATTCCAAGATATGTCAATGAATTGCGGCTTGATTCCCGCACGCTTGCAAGCCTCGCGGGCGATATCGATATCGATACCGGCGTAATCGCCCGTGGTATCGATATACACATAGGGATCGTTATCCGTAACGCCGATTTTAAGTACCGGGAGATCTTTATCGGCTTCGCTCGATGAGGTAGAGCTGCTTCGAACGGTATACGTCAGGGCGACCGCACAAACGGCAACAAGGAGTATGAGCACGGACGAGACGATGGCGCCTCGTTTGATACGTCTGGGCACACGGCTCTTTTCATCGAAACAGCAGATAAGGTTCATTTTATTACCAGGGGGCCAGTGCGGCAGTGAAAAAAGCGCCTTGCCCAAAACGGGCAAGGCGCCAATGGTTGAACTGCATCCGCAGGCGGTCGAATTAGGTCAACCCTACTCGAAGCTCAGCTGCTCCCGAATGCACCCCCGACCGCTGCCTCGTTCAGGCCGTTGGCGCCGACCGCGTATCTGGCGGTTTCCGACGCGCCGCACTGCACGCGACACACGGGCTGAAGTCTTTAACGTAAAAGCCCCGTTGGTAAAACGAGTTACCAACGGGGCTTGGACTGAAAGGTCGCGCTTCAACGAGAGGGGCGCCCTAACGCTCGAGATGTTTGCGCATAAGCGCGAAGGCAATCAGCGAAGCGCCGACAACGGCCATAATAAAGGCGACAGCAAGGGCCTGGTCGCCCGTGTTGGCGAGCGTACCCTTAGTAGTCTTAGCAGACTTTTTGGTTACCTTGGTCGTCGTCTGCTGACCGGGCTGGGACGGCGTCGCGGGCTGAGTCGGCTCCCCCTTGGCCTCCTCGCCCGTCACCACGTACGTCGAGAAGTGGCTCGTTCGGAAGCAGAGGTAGTCGCCCTCGGTCCACGTATCCATAGCCTGAGTGGAACCATCCTCGGCAACGTAGAGCACCTTGAGATTGGTGAGCGCCTTCATGGCAGCAGTCATCTTGACACGGACGATGAAGGACATGCCTTCGTAGTCCTCGATAACCTCGCCGTCCTTGAGAAGCTTGATATCGAGCTTATCGGCAACCTTGGTACTCCCCTGCTCAAGGCCGGAAATCGTAGCATTGGCGGCGTCGGTAAGATTTGTCGGTTCCTCGACCACAAGAGAGACGCTGTTGTTCTGGGCAATGCCGGCAGCGGCATTGTTCTCGGCGCTTACGCTAACGTCCGTTCCGTCGCCACCCGCAACGCCCGCAATGGTCCTCGCCGCCACAGTAACGGTACAGGTCGTTGTTTTGTCACCACAGGTGGCGGTGATCGTGGCGGTACCGGCCTTAAGCGGCGTCACGACGCCGTCTTTGACCGTAGCGATCGACGAGTCGCTGGAGGCCCAGCTCACCGTCGTATCATCTGCATCGGCAGGACTCACCGTTGCGGAGAGCTTTACGGAGGCATCACCGACGGTAAAGGACAGGCTCGTCTTGTCGAGCTCGACTTTCTGGACGGGGTTGGTCACGGTCACCGAGACGGTTTGGGAGAGCGATTCTGCAGTAATGACAAATGAGCCAGAACCGGTCTTGAGGGCGGTAACGGTGTAGGAGCCATCGCCGTTGTCGACAACCTTAAACGCCTTCGAAGCGCCCGTGTTATCCAGAGCAAGCTTGGTCTCGTCGACCTCGCCCGCAAGGGCTCCAACAAGAGAAATCTTCACGGTGTGCTCTTCGCCCTTCTTGAGGTTAAGAGCGGTCTGGTCGACCGTAAGGTTCGTTGCGGGGTTGGAAACAGTCACCGCGCAATCCTGAGAATAGGTGCCATCTTCGGTCGAAGCAGTGATGGTTGCGGCGCCCTTGGAAACAGACGTCACTTTGCCGGTTTGATCGACCGTAGCGACGCTGTCGTTACTGGACTTCCAGACAACCGTCTGGTCAGCCTCCGCGGGAACGACCGTTGCCTTAAGCTGCTCGGTTGCAGCGCCCACAAGCGTGACCTTCTGCTTATCGAGTGTGATACCCGTTGCAGGTTGAATAACCGTCACCTTGCACGTGGCGCTATACTCGCCGTCCTCAGTGGTAACGGTGATCGTGGCAGCACCGGCCTTGACCGGGGTCACGACGCCGTCCGCAACCGTGGCGACCTCCGGGTCGCTCGAAGACCAGGACACATTCTTATTCGTTGCATTGTTGGGCTCAACCGTTGCGGTCAACGTCGAGGGCTCACCGCCCACAGCAAGCTTAAGATTCGACGCGCTGAGACTGACGCTCGAGACCCTTACTACCGGAGTGGTTACCGTAATTGTATCCGTGGTTGCAGAGACTCCATCAACTGTTGCCGTGATCGTGGCATTACCGTCACCGACAGCGATAACAAGACCGTTGCCATCGACGGTAAGGACGCTCTCGTTAGAAGAGGACCAGACAACCTTACTGGCCTTATCGTCAGGGGAAACCTTTGCCTTCAACTGCTGAGTCGTGCCCTTGTCCATAGATGTTGAGTAACCATCCGTAATGGAGACCGTAGTTTTTGCAGGTTCCTCGCCCGGCTTGACGACGTGAACGGTCATAGTGTCGCAGAGACGACCACCCAAGTACATTGAAACCGTTGCATCGCCGTAACTATGAGGCACTAAATACCCCAAGTAACTGCCACCATTAAACATCGGTCCTTTTGCCTCGAGGACATCGGGATTATCTGAAGTGAAAGAATACTTTGCGCCGGCATAGGAGTCCATCAATTCCTCAGCGCTTTTGCTCAGCACGCCCTTTGGATATTCAAACCCCCTGTCACATTCCAGCCAAAGCCAATCTTTGGATATACTATCTGAACTGACCTCACAGGGAAATGTATAATCGCTCGACACAAACTTAGCCTTCGAAAGGCTCACTTCCGCAGGGTCGACAACCTCTATCTCAAAGGGATGGTCATTGCCAAGGCCATCACGAGCATGAGCCTTAACGGTGCCAGGCTTTATTGCCTTAAACGAGTTTTCACCATCGGTAAGCTCAACAACATCGCTGCTTTCTAGAGAATAGGTTACAGAGCTAACGAGCGCATCCCAATGTGCACGCTGGCATGCCTTCAGTGCTTCATTTGGGGAAACGTTGAGAATGGCAGAAAGATAAGAGCTGTCCCCAACCAGCATCTTTTGTTTTTTGTTCCCACGCTCATTGAATCCAGGCTCCTGATTCTCGGTTACAACATCACATAGCTTCTTCGTCTCGGTCTCGCCGTTGCAATAGTCGACAAGAACCTTGGCCTCTTTTGCATCTTTCGCCAACGCCTCGAGTTGCAAAGAAGCGCTTAGCTCAGAAGTTCCATATGAATAATAATTCGAATTCACCCTTGCCTGAACTTTGGAATCCTTTGAGGGATCTTCCTTTATTTCAAAATATGTAGCCGCACGGGTCTCGTCCTTGGGGCGAACGTAAACTGTCCCCTCTAGCAATGCATAGTGCGTGTTCCCGCATTTTTGCGGACAATCATCCGTGTAACCCAGCGTTGCAGTCGTTGTCGTCGCACCGGATTGGTCATAGGATACGAAACTCACCTTAATTGGATTGACATTAGCCACGCTCTTAATCTTAAGAGAACCGTTTAAACTCTCGTCAGCCCTGCTCTTCATGGTTATAGTCGTTGTGCCGACTTTGGTGGGACTAATTGTCAACACCCAATCACGTGATTTATAGCTCACTTTAGCGATATCCTCATCAGACGATGTGATATCGATATCACTAGGGTCAATGGGCGCCCATTCGTGATTTTTATTAAAAAAGGAAAGCCTTCCTTTCACCGTCTGTCCAACAGCGACATCAAATTCTGACCACACATCGCCTGTAGACGAATCGTATGGGAGAAACGATGCACCCATGGAACCATCCTGCGACTCCAGCATGACAGCATCCGCATGCGGGGCGGCCACCGTCAGCCCAAACGTTGCCGCCGTTAAAGCAACGCAGATGCCTGCGGCTATCCTCCAAAACCCTTTTCTCATTCCCCTAAGTCCAATCTCTCGTGAAAAAACGCAGCATTCTCCCACACCTTAAAATTGGCTTAAGGATACCCCCCCCCAACGAGCACTTGCAAGCTAACGTTTTCCAGAAGGGGCAAATTAACGGCAAGCGACATTTCTGCAATATACCATCATCCGCTGAAGTGTGACTTTCCCGACGCTCCCACGCAAAAGCCCCGTTGATAAACGCGTTACCAACGGGGCTTGGGCTGAAAGGCCGAGCTTCAACGGAGGCCGAAAGTAAACTGATCGGTTTGACTTCGTCCCCAATCGATCAGTTAGAACTCGAGCTGCTCCAGGCGATCGAAGACTGTGTCGATGCGGGTGAGGAAGTCCCGCGGGTCAAAGATCTCGTCGAGCTTCTCCTGGCTGACGGTGCAGCGCGGATCAGCCTCGAGACGCTCCTTAAAGGTGGGACCGGAGACGCAATCCTGCACCTCGTGCCAGGTAGCCATGGCGTTTTCCTGCACGATCGCATAGGCATCTTCGCGGGTGATGCCCGTATCGACGAGGGCCAGCAGGACCTTGGAGGAGAAGATGAGACCGCGGGTCTTGTTGAGGTTGGCCATCATGCGAGCCGGATACAGCTGCAGGCCGTCGATAACGCGAATGAGACACTGGAACATGTGGTCGAGCGCGATGAAGCTATCGGCCTGGGCGACGCGCTCGGCAGAGGAGTGCGAAATGTCGCGCTCGTGCCACAGGGCGACATTGTCGAAGGCGACCTGGGCGTTGGACTTCACGATGCGCGACAGGCCGCAGACCTTCTCCATGGTGATGGGGTTGCGCTTGTGCGGCATGGCGGAGCTGCCCTTTTGGCCCTTGCGGAAGGGCTCCTCGGCCTCGAGTGTATCGGTCTTCTGCAGGTTGCGGACCTCGGTCGCGATGCGCTCGCAGGTGGCCGCTGTAGTGGCAAGCACGCCGGCAAGATAGGCGTGGTGATCGCGGCTGATGACCTGCGTGGACAGCGGGTCGTGAACCAGACCCAGGTGCTCACAGACGTACTCCTCGACGAACGGCTCGATGGAGCTGTAGGTGCCGACGGCACCGGAGATGGCACCGAAGGCAACGTTCTTGCGAGCATCCTCAAGACGATCAAGGTCGCGCTTGAGTTCCCATGCCCAAGAGCCAAACTTCATGCCGAAGGTCATCGGCTCAGCATGGATGCCATGGGTGCGTCCGGCGCAGAGCGTATTGCGCTCCTCGAAGGCGCGGCGCTTGCAGATCACGCCGAGCTTCTTGACGTCCTCGATAATCAGGTCACACGCCTGAGTAAGCTGATAGCACAGAGCAGTATCACCCAGGTCGGAGCTGGTCATACCGTAGTGAACCCAGCGACTAGGCTTGGGCTCGCCCTCGGGAACATCGGCGTCGATATATTCCTTCATGTTGGTCAGGAAGGCGATGACATCGTGGCGCGTGACCTCCTCGATCTCATCGACCTTCGCCTTCTCAAAGTTGGCATGGTCGCGGATCCACTGGGCTTCGTCTTTAGAAATGCCGATCTTGCCGAGCTCCGCCTGGGCCTCGCAGGCCAGAACCTCGATCTCCTGCCAAATGGCATACTTGTTCTCGAGGGAGAAGATGTGTCCCATCTCCGGGCGGGTATAGCGATCGATCATAGCGGCTCCTTTTTGGTTATTGGCACGTTGGTCGTAACCCAACCATTGTACCGTGCGCAGGTGCAAGTATGGGCAGCAGGCATGAACCTAACATTTTGGAATTGGAGCGGGCAACGGGACGTCCGCGTATTTGCTTCGCAAATCCGCACCGGCTGCGGTCAATCTCCTCGGATTCACGGAAACGATGGGAAGACTTTGTTGAATTGTCCGTCCCAAGGTCTCCCGCGCTCGATGGAGCGGGCAACGGGACATCCGCGTATTTGCTTCGCAAATCCGCACCGGCTGCGGTCGCCTATCGGCGACCTTGCCTGCTCGCTATAAACGCTTCGCGTTTATTTAACGCTCGCACCCTGGCGGGTTCGAGTCCCGGCACTTTATTGAAAAAAGCACGGCACCGTGATGGCGCCGTGCTTGTGCTTTTTACTGGAGCGGGCAACGGGACTCGAACCCGCGAGTGTCAGCTTGGGAAGCTGATGCCTTACCACTTGGCGATGCCCGCTTGTGTGTTGGCTAGTATAACGCGGTTGTCTTGTTCGATACAAGGGTGGCGATGCTTGTTTTAGCTGTGGAGATTCGTTTGATAATCGCATCAATTGTGGAGATGAGGACCTTTGGCCTCCTGTTCTCCTTATCTTCTACCTGCGCTTTTGCCTGATTGTTGTATTTGAGCTCAATTTGTCAGGAATTGGGCAAGCTTTTGGTCAGGCTCCGGTACTTACCCGCATGAACCTCGGGGGTAGCCTCATCCTACGCGTCGCAACCTCCCCATGCGGCGCACGAGGGATAAGGAGCAGCCATGTCCAACGCACCCACGCACTCTGTCCACAGCGCAATCGCAACAGGCCCGCTGCTCCTGCTCCTCTTCCTGCTGTTCGGCTGCCTGGCACCGGGAGTCGCATTTGCCGTCGATGGCTACGACCAGCTCGGCTTCCGTACTATTAGCGATGATTGTGGGCCCTTCTTCATCGGCAAGTATGAAGCTCAAGACGCCTCGATTGCCTACTGCATGAACCAGGAACGCCCCGGGCCCACCAAGCCGGGCGGTCCATGGCTCAACTTTGATCAAGGCTGGGTGTGGCTCGACGACGAGTTCGCGGCAATCGTTTGTCACGGATATCCTACCGCCACGTCGTTTGGCGGTTACCGTCTTTCACCCGATCGCGCCCGCGCCGCCACCCAGCTTGCCGTATGGATGCTCAACGGCACTACCCATGTCGACGGCACCTACTCCTACACGACCGCTCAGGGCAAAACCAAGAGTGGGCACTTTACCGCCGACAATGAAGTCGTGGCGGCTGCGCGGTGGCTCCACGACAGCGCAAAATCAGGAAGCATCAAAGCCGCTCCGCACCGCGCGCGGCGCTATCTGGGAACCGTATCGGGCGGCAGCAGACGTCAAGACATGCTCTATGTACTGCCGGCGGTCTCTGTTTCCTTCCAAAAGCAGTCTGCAAACGCTGCCATTACCAGCGGAAACAATACTTATCAGTTTGACGGGGCAACATTCGATGTTTTTGAGAGCGCCAGCGGCGCGCGTGTCGGCACCGTCCAGATGGACAGCAACGGTCGAGCGCAGGCAACACTCCTACCCAACACGGCATACTACCTAGTTGAGACAACAGCGCCAGCTGGTTATATCCCCCGGCACGATCACATTGCCTTTACCACGACGGATAACGGCGGATACGTCACCATTGATGAACAACCCGGCACCATTACCTTGCGCATTGTAAAGCTCGACGCCGCAACGAATGCAGGCCCCCAAGTTGGGGCTTCGCTCGCAGGAGCAGAATTCGTGTGCGTATCGCAATCAACCCCTGGATGGACACAAACTCTCAGGACCGATGAAAGCGGTCGAGCTACCCTCACCGATGTCCCCCTGGGAACCTTTACCATCTATGAATCGAAGGCGCCCGAGGGCTATTTGCCCTCCGGTGACAGTTGGTCTTACACCGTTGGAGCCGACCAACTCGGCGATTCAGGCGTGGTCGAGATCGAATCGCGCGTTTCCGATATCCCCATTGCGTTTGACCTTGAGATTTCAAAATTCAAGGACTACGGCAATAGCGATCAATCCGGCCTGGAGCAGCCGGCAGGAGATGTTGTCTTTGAGGTTGTCAGTAACAGCTCTCAGCAGGTTGTTGGCACACTGACCACAAACATCTATGGCTTTGCCTCCACCAAAGATCAGCCCGAAGCATGGTTTGGCGCAGGCAAGCGACCCGCCGGTGTCCACGGAGCCATCCCATACGACCGCGCCGGCTACACCGTTCGTGAGGTTCCGGAAACCGTCCCAGAGGGTTTTAAACGTGCAGGGGAATGGACCGTCGAGGCCAATCAGATTTCCGACGGCGCCGAGCTTCAATATATCGTGGACAACCACGCTCTGTCGACGCATCTCCAGATTGTAAAACGCGATGCCCAAACAGGCGCTTCTGTTCCCCTAGTCGGATTCACCTTCCAACTCCTCGACAGCAATCACAAACCTGTCTCACAAACTTGCTGGCATCCAGCACATAACGTAATGGACACCTTTACGACTGACGCGACCGGGACCGTCACACTGCCCGAATCGCTCGTGCCGGGCACCTATTATGTACGCGAAACCTCGGCCAAAGAGCCCTATCTTGTCGGCAAAGAGATCGAGGTAAACATACCCGCCGACATGAACCTAACGCCCGTTGCAATCGCCTCGTATTATGACCACGCCGCGACCGGAAACATCAGGATCGTTAAAACCGATGTCGTAGACGGCAGCAGCCTCGCGGGCGCCATCTTTGAGATCCGTGCCTCGGGTGATATCGTGCGCCCCGATGGTAGCATTGCCGCGCTCGACGGTGAGACCGTCGCGACCGTCGCGACGGATGAAACTGGAGAGGCACGCGCGGACGACCTCCCGCTGGGATCTGGCACCGCACGCTACGAGGTTGTCGAGACTCAAGCGCCGGCAGGCTTCTTACTCGACCGGACGCCCCATATCGTAAACCTCGCTTATGCCGACCAAAAAACGCCCGTTGTAGAAGCACGGCTTAACGTATCCAACGATTACATCAAGGTTGATATCTCCAAGGTCGATGCAAGCGGAGAGCAGGAAGTGGAAGGTGCACAGCTCACCTTATATGGTCCCGATAAAACCGAAATAGACTCCTGGACCTCATCCGACAAGCCGCACCGCATCGAACATCTTGCACCCGGCACCTACTCGTTGCGCGAAACGATGTCTCCGCGGACCTATGACCTTGCCGAGGAGATAACGTTTGAAATAAAGGATACGGGAGAAGTCCAATCCGTCGCGATGAAGGATGCGCCCATCGAGATCAAAGGACAGGTCGACAAGCGTCAGGAACCTGTCCAACCTATCGGGAAGGGTCTGCTGGCCAACGGCGATGGTAAAAATCGCGCCGCGACGCAAACCAATACGGACGGACTTTTCTCCTATACCATCGACGCTCGAAACGATTCAGCTACCTGGGTTGATGAGTTTACGATTACCGATGATCTTGAGTGCGCCAAAGACGGCACGGCGAGATTCGTCTCAATCGAAACCCCCGTCGCCATCGGCGACCTCAACGGTCTGTGCAACGTGTGGTATCGCACGACGCCGTTGGACTCGACAGACGTCGATGAGCCGGCAAACGCGACGCTTGACGATGGGCACGAAAATCCTTGGCTTGAGTCCGACGAAGTAAAAGAGAGTCTGGGTGAAGATTGCCGCCTCGTCGATTACGACGGCTGGCACCTCTGGAAGGCGGATGTCTCGACCACGGAATCCGCCACACTCGAGGCGAAAGAACTCGACCTTGCATCCAATACCGTCGTGACGGGCATTCGCATTGAATACGGTGCAGTAGCCGCCGACTTTACGACTCGAAGCGATACGGATTCTTGGACCCGTGATGATCTCAAAGATGAGCACGACGACCTTGACGATGCCAAAGCAATCCTTGGCACAGATGCTCGGGGCGCAGTCGTGCACATGCAGGCAACGTCGGCTTACACACCCCAAACTGCACTCACCAACAGCGCACGCGTCGATCTTTGCCGCAACGGCGGCGGCGATAAACTTGAGTCACATGACGAGGACAGTGTCATTCAACGCTGTACCCTACCGCAGGACCTACCGGCAACAGGATCAGCTCCCATCGCCGCTTGCATCACCGCGCTCCTGACCTCGGGTGCCGCAGCCCTATGGTTCGCTCGCCTTAGGTCAATCCCAAAGAAGCGCTAGCGCGATGAAAAAGCGGGCGAGCCAGTCCCCCGGCTCGCCCGCTTTCAATCATTTAAATCGCCGCATCTACTCTGCAGACGAAGATCCACCATCAACGATTGCTTGCTCGGACTCAGGAATCCCATCGGCACCCGTGCTCTGTTCTTGCTCCACCTCTTCGCTGATTGCGGAGGCGGGGGTCGAGCCCTTCGCGCCCACGATGTAGGCAGCTCCAAACCCTAACGCAATGGCAATCAAGGTCAAAATCACGTAGACAGGCCAATGGCGCTTAATATACGAAAACACGTTGACTCCTTAGAGCTCCGTCTACGAACGGCGGATAACCTCGGTCACGACCTCGGATACCGTGGCAATGTTCGTCGGGTTGACATTGTGGGGCAGGTCGTCCTCGGTACGAGCGCAAGCCAGACGCGTGCCGTCCACGCCGGCGATGGTGAGGGCTCGGCGGCTCGCCTCGAGCGCGGCGTAGGCATCGGTCTTGGCATAGGGCATCTCAAATGCACCGCAATCGACATGGAACGACTTGCACACCTTGTTGACCAAGTTCATGATGCGTCGGTCACCCTTGAGCAGCTGCTGCTCGCCCTCGACCGTCACGACCGAAAGCCTACCGGCACCAATGGACTCAAGGTTGATAAAGAACACGCCACGGAGCTTGTCGCGATGCGCGGCCAGGAACGCCTTCATGCCGGCGCCGTCGCAATCGGAAGCGCCTGTAGCCACAAACCAGATGTCGTGGCCAAGCAGCTCGTCATCGCCCATGGAGGCAACGGCAGCGAGCATATCCTCGGCGGAAGCTCCATCGGAAGACGTGGCACCGCCCTTCCAGCCGTCGTCGTCATCCTCGAAGTTATCCCA
>DYAA01000056.1 GCA_019419405.1 Collinsella sp.
CTTAAAGACCGAGCCGGGCTCGTAGGCGTCGGTGACCAGGCGCAAGTTCATATCCTCGGTCTTGGCGTTTTCCAGATTGGTCTGGTCGTAAGTCGGATACGAGCAGGCTGCCAAGATCTCGCCTGTCGTAGGATCGGTGACCAGCGCCGAGCCGTTCTTGGCCTTAGTCTTCTCAACTGCCCCTGCCAGGGCATCCTCGGCCGCACGCTGGATATTGACGTCGAGCGTCGTCACGATATCAACGCCGTCGACCGCAGCCACCTTTTTATAGGCACCGCCCGCGATATAGCTGCCGTCTCTCGCGCGCTCGCGTACGAGAGAACCGTTCGTGCCGGTCAGAAGCTTGTTGTATTGCTTTTCGAGACCCGTCAAGCCGTCGTTGTCTACATTCACTACACCCAGCACCTGCGATGCCAGATTGCCGTATGGATATACGCGCTTCATGGCCTGCTCAAAAAGCACGCCGGGCAGGTTCTTCTTCTCCAGCGCCGCAGCATCGTCTTCGTCCACCTGGCGCTTGATATACACCCAGGTTCCATCGGACTCAACGAGCTTGCGGCAGGTCTTTTTATCGATTCCAGTTGCCTTGACCAGCGCCGACACCGTCTTGTCAACGTCCTCGACAAGCTGCGGGTTCACGGCGATGTTGCGACATTCGACCGACGACGCCAGCACGTTACCGTTGCGGTCGTAGATGGTGCCACGTTTGGCATAGAGGGTCTGCGCAAGCAGGCGACGCGCATCGGCACGCTCGCGCAGTTTATCGGCTTCGACAACCTGATAGTCGGCAAGGCGAAAGACGCCCAAGCTCAAGCCAAGCCCAATGAATCCCATGACGGCTTTGCGGCGAGGCAGAGGCGTGCCTGTGAGCCATTCGGTCGACGAACTCTTGCGCGACCTGGTGTTATGCACTTGAGGGCCGCCCGAGCCGCGAAGTCGCGACGCCGGGTCGTTGCCACGGGACCGCCCGGCGTTGTAAGATTGCCGACCCGTTCCTTGATAACCAGAACGTCCCCGCGACGAGGGACGTCCAGAACCGCGGCCCCCATCGGAACCGCGGCGATAGTCATTTGTCATACTCAGCTACCGTCTTGCTACCGAGCGGTCGCGGTCGCGTTGGCGCCCGCGGCTGCATCCTGCGAAAAGTCAAGTGTAACGCTCTCGCTGGGCTCCACCATGCCATAAGCGCCCGCAAGGTCGCGAATGCGCGTGTCGGCGCCATAGACCGAATGCATGACCTCCAGGTCGGAGCTCTCATCGGTCGCTTTTTCGAGCGTGTTGGTAAGCTCGGCGTTGCTGTTGAGCACCTGGGCCGTAACGCCGGCGAGCGCCACGCGGGCGACGCCGATCGTCATGAAGATAGCCGCAATGATGCAAAACGTTTTAAGAACGCTCATGAAAACCGGGCTTACCGCCTGGTTTGCCTGACGGCCCGCGCCCGTGTAGACATCAAAGCGCGGCGTGCGCTGCTCACGGGGAGCAACGGGGGCCTGCGGCGTCTCACGATAGGCGGGCATGGCGTTCATATCATAGGCGAGTGCTGCGCTTGAAGTGTTGTAGCCCATGATATGCCGCCTCCCATCCCGAGTACGTTGGTAG
>DYAA01000057.1 GCA_019419405.1 Collinsella sp.
CCCCAGCAATCCGCCCGCCGATTTATAGCGCCGCGCACACAATTTAAGCCGGCGCCTTTAAATATCTGGGCAGTATAGTGACCAAAACGAGCGCACAGCCGCACCCTGCGAACGGAGGAGTTATGACCGAACACCACGCCATCAGCCTTCGAGCATTCACGTTGGGCCTAGGACTCGCAGCATTGTCGCCATTTGTAAACCTGCCCGAAACCGCGGGATTGGGCCTTCCCGTGCGCGCGGCATTTGCAGACAACACACCCGCACCGTCGGACAGCCTCGACAATTTCGTCATTCGCCTTCGCCCCGCGGGCTATTTTCGCACCGCGAGCGTCAACCAAGACGGCAACGTTCGCGGCAACGTCTGCCACCTGTTTAACGACGGCACGTCCAGCAAGCTCATCCTTGAGAACGTAACGACCAAGAATGACGATACAAACTGGTATGCTATCCGCACCTTGCTCAATTTCGAAGAGCATAAAAAGACGGGCTACAGCATTTGGTCGGTCGACGACGACTCTGACAAAGATGGAAAGGTCATCCACGTATGGGGCGGCGAGTATGACAACAAGCCCAGCCGCGCTTTTGCGTTCGAGCGTCAATCAAACGGAACCTATATCATCCGAGACCGCACGGTCGAGAAAGAAACCGAGAAAAAAGACATTAAGTACCTGGCAATAGAATCGAACGGCGAAGACCAGGACAACAATAAGATCTGCCATAAGAGTAAGAGCATTCCGTGGGAGCTCGAACTTATCGGTTACGACATGAAAAAGAACGATGCCACGGTTAGCAGCCTCGACTGGATCACGTACAGCAGCTACGTCGATGGGCCATGTTGGATGAAATACGTCGACGACAACAAGTTCCTCGACGAGCTGAGCATCCCGGGTACGCACGATTCGGGCACCTGCAGCGTGGACAACGACACTGAGCCCCAATCCTCGCAAGTAAAATGCCAGCAGGATTACATTCCCACGCAGTTGCTCGAAGGCATTCGCTATTTTGATATCCGGCTCGGAAAGGGCGACGACCCCGGTATCGACCACGGGGATTACTACCTGCTCAAAAAAGACGCGTACTTTATGCATCTTTCCGATGTCATAGGCTACTTCAAAACGTTTTTGAACGAAAACCCGACAGAAGCGCTCATCATGCTTGTATCACGAGGCAACGACGAGGCTACCGACGAAAGTGTTACGACGGCTTTCGCCAAGGTTTTGGACGACAACCCCAAACTGTTCTATACGTCGAGCCGAATCCCCACGCTACACGAGGTGCGCGGAAAGATCGTTCTGCTGCGTCGATTTAGGCTCGCCGGCAACAGTGTAAGCGGCCACACGTGGGGCCTCGACCTTACCGAATGGGATGACAAGATCAAGGCTCACTCCGACAGCGCCACTATGTGTCTCGTCCAAGACGCGCGGGGCTTTGAAGCCGCGGGGGAAACAGGCGACAAAGAGCCCTATTGCACCAAGGTATACGCCCAGGACAAGTACAAACTCACGGGAACCGACAAGCTCAGCTGGGTCGATAATGCGCTGAAGGAAACGACCGGGCGCACGCGCAACGAGGTAGATGTCGAGGACGATAACGGGGCCAAGGAGCAAGTCCTGGAGCGCTGCTGGTCTATCAACTACACCAGCTGCACGGGCTTGTCGCACGGAGGCAATCCTTTTACCTCGGCACGAGTAGTCAACGAGCATCTGTATAAGAGCCCGTACATCAACCCCAGCGGCACCGAGGATACAAAGTCAGATTACCTCAAGCACATTGGCATCATCGCATCCGACTTTGTTGATGCGGCGCTGGCCCGGAGCATCTACCAGCGCAATTACGATACGGAGCACAAGCAGACGGCTTCGTACTATCTCCCGTACTATCTCCCGACCCGCATGCGCATGACGTACGGCGACTCGCTGAGCGATGCCTCATTCCAGGATGGCAAGACCGTTGGCGAGGGTCATTTCCGCCTTGCCGACAGCAGCAACGCGCTCAACGCGACAGCTTCGGGCCATGCGTTTGCCATTGAATACGTGGATGTCGACGCCCTGGGCAACGAGACCGTTACGGGGCTGCAGGGCTCTGTGCCCATCGATATCGATCCACGCGCGCTGACGCCCCATTTTGAGGGACTCGAAGGCCTTAAGGCCGGCGAAGACGTGCGCGCCAAGATTGCGGCATCACTCGAGGGCAAGCTCGAAACCGATGCCTGCACGGCCCAGCTCGAGTTTGTGCACGACGCGAACGGCGCTCCGGGCACGGCAATGGCCGAGGGCGAAACATTTGCCGCAGGAACGTACTGGGTGCGCGTGAACGGTCTCTTGGGCGACGCGGCGCAGAACTACACGCTCGCCAGCGACGGAGCCGCAAGCTTTACCGTAGCGGCCTCGGGCAGTGCAGGCGGCACCGGCGCCGGCAACGGCAGCGGCACGGGTTCCAACGCAGACAGCGCTGATAAGAATGGTAAGGGCAACAAGGGCAAGGGCTCGGGCGGAAAGCTCGCCAACACGGGCGACGGTTCCGGCATTGCCGCCGGGCTCGCCGCTGCCGCCATGGCGACGACAGTCGCCGGCGCAGCAATGCTTGCCAGTGACCGCGACAATACCGAGGACGTTAACGAATAGGCAAGCCAGTTTTTTGGGCGCATCAACTCAATCGGGGCGCAGAATACCGTTCTGCGCCCCGATTTTTACCTTGGACCGAACGCCGTTATCGGCTACATCACCATGTTCAGCGCATTCACGAACTCCTGAGCTTGGGAGCGGCTGCTCAGGCTAAAGACACAAGCAGTCAACAGCCTGTTACGTAGGAAAACGTCGCGGCCCTTGATCCTGTTGACCCCCGTGATGTCCTTAAGATAGACAATCTCGGTGTGCTTGCCGCCGAAAGTACCCTTCCTGAGCACCTCGATACGATTGGGGTAGATCTTGACGTCTTTAAACCTACCCGAACCTTTGTCCTGGAATAGCAGCGTGTTGTTGTCCATACGCGTCACTCCCGTGGGGTTCGCTAAAACTGTCTCTATTGCCACATTTTAGTCACCGCAAGGCTCCCATGCGAAGGTGCCAGACAGCAAAGCAATTCGTGTCCGCGCGAGGCTTTAAACTAAATGCAATCAAGATGCATTCCACAAGAGGAAAGTGGGGCGACAGTGATGGGCGAACTGGTAAACCGTGGAGAATCGGCAATCGTGCCCGAAGGTTTTTACAAGCAGGTCTCCTCAATTCTCAACGCCGCTCGCGACAAGGCCTATACCGCCGTTAACTTTGCGATGGTTGAGGCGTATTGGGAGATCGGCAAGAGCATTGTTGACGAGCAGGGCGGAGAGGAGCGCGCCAAGTATGGAGAGGCGCTGCTCAAGGCCCTCGCAATCAGACTTACTAAGGATTTTGGTAAAGGTTTTGAAGCAAGAGAGCTGCGCAAAATGCGTCAGTTCTATCTTGCGTTTCCAATTCGGGACTCACTGCGTCCCGAATTGAGCTGGACACATTACCGCAGGTTAATACGCATTCCTGACCCCGAAGCTCGCAACTGGTACATGAACGAATGCGCCGACTCTCGCTGGAGCACGCGCCAGCTCGAACGCCAGATCAACACCATGCTCCGCGAGCGCCTACTTGCTAGCAAGGACAAGGAGGCCGTCACCCAGGAAATCCAAAAGAGCGCCCCGGCTCGTCGCCCCGAGGATATCATCCGCGACCCATATGTACTTGAGTTTTTAGGTTTCTCGGACGATACTGCGTTTCGCGAGAGCGATCTAGAGCAGGCGCTCATCACGCATCTTCAGAAGTTCCTGCTGGAGCTTGGTCGTGGTTTCGCTTTTGAGGCGCGCCAAAAGCGCATCACCTTTGATGGGCGCCATTTCTATATTGACCTTGTGTTTTACAACTATCTGATGCGCTGCTTCGTGCTTATCGACCTTAAGACGGACGATCTTACGCACCAGGACTTGGGCCAGATGCAAATGTATGTGAACTACTACACGCGCGAGCTCATGAACGAAGGCGACAATCCGCCCATAGGCATCGTGCTCTGCGCGGACAAAAGCGATTCGATTGTCGAGTACACGCTACCCGAAGACAACGACCAAGTGTTTGCCGCCAAATACCTGCCGTATCTTCCAAGCAAGGAAGAACTGGCGCGCGAGCTGAGTGCCGAGTACCGCGCCATCAACGAAGCGACTAATGGCGAAGCGCAAGGGTAGCGGCACGTTGCGACCGATACCCCCGACGGCGCTCCACATCACCCGGGATAAGAGGAGCTTTCCATGACAGACAGACCGAAAACAACACTGCGCGACTGCATCTATGGGCTTGCCGTCGGTGACGTGCTGGGCGTTCCCTACGAGTTCAGGCCCCGCGGCACGTTCGAATGCACGGGCATGATCGGCTACGGCACGCATGGGCAACCCGCCGGCACCTGGAGCGACGACACATCTATGACGCTTGCTACCTGCGACTCGATTAGGGAGCTCGGGCACATTGACACCGCGGACATGCGCGACAAGTTCGTAAGCTGGATTGCCCGTGGCGAGTATACGATCGACGGCGTTTTCGATTACGGCGGCACAACCGCCCGCGCCTTGCACACCGGCAAAGGAGGCTCCGGCGAGCGCGACAACGGCAACGGATCGCTCATGCGCATCGCGCCCCTGGCGTTCACCGATGCGACAGACGAAGAGGTCAGCGAGGTCTCCGCGATTACGCACGCCCACAGAACGTCAACCGATGCATGCGTCATATTTGTCGAGCTGATGAGGACCGTGATGAACGACGCGCTCCCCTCGTGGGCACTCCACCTGAAAGGCGTGCCTGAGCAGGAAATCAGGTCAGGTGGCTTCGTGCGCGACACGCTTAAAGCCGCTACCTGGTGCTTTGTCAACACCAACAGTTACGAAGATTGCGTCCTTGCCGCCGTCAATCTGGGCGACGACACCGACACCACCGCAGCCGTCGCAGGTGCGCTCGCTGGCACGGTATACGGTATCGACGCGATTCCACGGGAATGGATCGACACCCTGCGCGGCAAAGAGTTGATTGAGGGCTGCTTGTTTTAGGGCGCCATTCAAGAAATAAGGTAGGAGGCATCATGGAGAGGAAGATCGCGAATATCGATGAGTTCCAAATGGACGAAAACGAGACCCCGATACTCCCAGCGGGGCTGAGGGAGGAAGAATGCCTTTACGTCCTCCCCGACGGGCGTTACCTCCCCTGCGGGCTCTACAGGACCGCGGACGGCGGTTCGCTCATTTATGAGCCATCCGAACTATGCTTCTTCGAACAGATGCTTGCTCAATTCAAAGAGTGCTAGAGACTTGATTGCCCGTTAGATCGGCACTGTTCCAAACCATGGGGGTAGGATGTCTCCCACCGCGGCCTGTGAGGTGAAATCTTGACCGCCGCGGAATCCGCCTACGGGCAACGCTCCATCTCTGGTTGGGGTGAAGCCTATGAACTTGTTTCTTGAAATCCGGCGCCTCTCGATGTATGTGACCGGCATTGCCCGGAACCTCTACTCGATCTGGCGGGAATATAAGCAGTAACGGATAGCGAAGGGAGTCATGGAAAAGGGTCAGTTGCAGCCGACCCTTTAAGACGATAGAACCTGCGTTGCCCGCGCTTCCAAAGTTGACCGACTGAGGAGCGGGTTCCGCGGCACAACCTGATTTTATCCAGCGAGGCGGCTCTTTTCCAGCCGCTCCGCCGTTTATTTACACCTACCGCCACAAGTGGATTCCGCGCGAACGAGAGCAAAGAAACAACGCCGGCGCGGCCAACAGAACAGACAATCCATGCGATCAAAGAAATATAAAAGCTCCCGCGGCCTCGGTTCCTCGCCCAGGTCTAGGCACTTTTCTTGGCACCATCGCACCACGTCCGCCATCGCCTCCGGCTCGACACTCATTAAAATGCAAGCGGGAAACGATCTCAAGATCACCAACAACAGCTTCAAGCAAGCGCTTGAGCAACTGTCACAACACGAGCGCCTGTAAATAGGAGCCAGTTTAATAAGTAAGAGAGCCTTGCCACCAATTGTCATTCTGGCGCGGTCAACCGATAAGTCAAATGGCAACTAACGGGTGTCAGATATACCAATATATGCAAGATTAACTGCTAGAATGCAATGGTGGACAGGCTCACCAACGTCGAAGAAGCATAAGGTAAGGAGTGCGCATGATTGCTGTCGACTACAGCTCCTCAACGTCATTTAATGAGGATGCTTTCGAACAAGGCATCATTGACCACTTGCAAACGAGCCTGGGGTACGAGCACCTCTATGGACCTGATGTCGCTCGTTCCTCCGACGCGTTTGACGACGCCTTCCTACCTGACGTCATTGGGCCCGCTATTGAGGGCATTAACCCCACGCTCAATCGACGAGCGATTGAGGCCTCAATAACTAAACTAAAGGAAATCGAGGGCAGCGACCTCATCGCCAAGAACAGCATCTTTATGGACATGCTCCAGAACGGTGTGGAGACAAGCTGGTTTGACGGCAAAGAAGAGCATACGGACATCGTGCGCTTGGTCGATTACGACAATCCCGAAAAGAACTGCTTCCACGTTGTTAACCAGTGGACCTACATCGAGTGTGGCACCAACAAACGTCCAGATGTCATCGTATTCGTCAACGGGCTTCCGCTCGTTCTCTTTGAATTGAAGTCACCCGCTCGTGCCGACGCTGACAGCGAAGATGCCTACCAACAGATTCAAAACTACAAACGACAGATTCCATCGCTTTTCGTGTACAACGCCTTCTGCGTCACCAGCGACATGCTTCACACCAAGGTTGGCACGATCACCGCCAACGAGTCGCGCTTCGTTGAGTGGAAGAGCGTCGATGGAAGCTACGAGGCCACCCAGTACGCCGATTGGAAGACGCCTCTGGACGGTATGTTCCCCAAGGAGCGGCTCATCGACATCCTGAAGAACTTCATCCTGTTCTCCGAGGACGCGAAAATCCTCGCGGGGTACCATCAGTACTTCGCGGTAAACAAGGCACTCGAGAGCGTGCATGAGGCCATCGGCGGCGACGGCAAGGGCGGCGTCTTCTGGCACACGCAGGGCTCGGGCAAGTCGCTTTCGATGGTTTTCCTTGCCCATCTGCTCGAAGAGAAACTCGACAGCCCCACCATCGTGGTGATCACCGACCGCAACGACCTCGACTCGCAGCTGTTCGCACAGTTCTCCAGATGCTCAGATTTCCTGCGCCAGACGCCCGTTCAGGCGCAGAGCCGCGCCGATCTTGCGCAGCAGATCTCGAGCCGCCGCGCCAACGGCATCATTTTCACCACCATGCAGAAGTTCGAGGAAGAGGCCGTCGCCCTTTCCGAGCGCAAGAACGTCGTGGTGATGGTAGATGAGGCGCACCGCGGACAATACGGGTTCGAGGAGAAATACGACCGTGACGGTAAGAAGCACACGGGCACCGCGTTGCTCATCCGCCGCGCCCTTCCGAATGCGACCTTCATCGGCTTTACCGGCACCCCTATTTCTGCCGAAGATCGATCGACTCGCGAGGTTTTCGGCGATTATATCGACGTCTACGACATGACTCAGGCAGTAGAGGACGATGCAACTCGACCCGTGTTCTACGAGAGCCGCGTCGTCGCACTCAAGCTGGATCAGGGCATCCTTGCAAAAGTTGATGATGAGTACGAAAAGCTCACCGAGCAGGCTAACGCCGAAACCATTGACGCAAGCAAGCGCAACTTTGCAAATCTGGACGCCGTTCTAGGTGCACCCGAAGTCATCGATGCCCTATGTCAGGACATCGTAGAGCACTATGAGACCAACCGTGCGCACGAACTCACCGGCAAGGCAATGATCGTTGCGTATTCGCGCCCCGCTGCCATGGCTATATATCAACGTATATGCGAGCTGCGACCCTCTTGGAAGGACGAGGGCAAGCTCGGCGTTGTCATGACCATGGGCAATCAAGACCCCGAGTGGTGGTTCGACGTTGTAGGCAATAAGGCCCATGTGAAGGAGATGGCAAAGCGGTTTAAGGATGACGCCGACCCGCTTAAAATCGTAATCGTCGTAGACATGTGGCTCACCGGTTTTGACGTGCCGAGCCTTGCCACCATGTATGTGTATAAACCCATGCGCGGGTATAACCTGATGCAGGCAATCGCACGCGTAAACCGAGTATACAAAGACAAGGTTGGCGGATTGGTTGTTGACTACGTAGGCATAGCCAACGCCCTTAAACGCGCCATGAAGGACTACACCAAGCGCGACCAAAAGAAATACGGCGACATGGATATCGGGAAAACCGCCTATCCTAAGTTCTTGGAAAAGCTGGCGGTCTGTCGCGACAAAATGTTCGGATACGATTATTCGGAATTCATGAGCACCGAGTCCGCCGCACGTCGAAGCGAACTCATAACGGGTGGAGTAAATCATATCCTTGCACCCGGCGACGAAGATGCTGCCCGCGACTTTGTTGAGCAGGCAGGAGTCATGCTCAAAGCCTATGGACTCGCCAAAAGTCGCGCAACAGACATGCAGCGCATCGAGGCTGGCTATTTCCAGGTTGTTCGAGAGCTCATCCTTCAGCTCACCGAGCAGGGCGGCGCCCGCAGCAAAAACGGAGGCAAACTTACCCTTAAGCAGGTAAATGAGCGTATCAATGCGCTACTCGAACAGAACATCGTCCATACCGACGGCGTAATAGACCTGTTTAAGGTGGAAGACGAAACGGTTTCGATTTTTGATCCCAAGTTTCTGTCGAGCCTCTCGCGTATGAAAGAGAGGAACTTGGCTTACGAGTTGTTGAAAAAACTCATCGACGACCAGATTAAGGGCTACCGCAGGAAGAGCATAACGCAGGCAAAAAAGTACTCGGAACTCATGCAAAGCATGGTAAATAGCTATCTAAATGGACAGCTCACCAACGCTGAGGTATTCGAAGAAATGCTCAAGATGGCGAAAGAGATGCTTTCCGAAAACCAAAAGGCAAAGGAGCTTGGGCTTAGCGAAGAGGAGTTTGCGTTTTACGAGGCGCTAACACAACCGCAGGCAGTCGCTGATTACTATCGCGAGAAAAATGACGAGTTGGTCGCCATCACGCAGGAGCTTACTGCGAAGATGCGCGAAATGCGCACGGTCGATTGGCAGAAAAAGCAAAGTGCTCGCGCTGCCATGCGTGTTGCAATTAAGCGCCTGCTCAAACATCATAAGTATCCGCCAGAGGGCATGGAGTCGGCACTGGCCACCGTGATGGATCAGTGCGAACTCTGGGCCGACAATGCAGCATAGGGAGTTAAAACAGCATGGCTAAAAGCAAGGCTAAGGACACCAAGAAGAACACGGCCGACGTTGGCTTTGAGGACCAATTGTGGAACGCCGCAGACGTGCTGCGCGGCAACCTGGACGCTGCCGAGTACAAAAACGTCGTATTAGGCCTTATTTTCCTGAAGTACCTCTCGGACCGTTTTGACGAACGTTACCTAGAACTCGTCGCAGAAGGTTACGGCGACGAAGAAGATCGCGACTGTTACATGGAGCAGAATGTCTTCTTCGTTCCCGAAGAGGCACGTTGGGCGAATATCGCACAGGCGGCACATACGCCCGAAGTTGGCCAGATCATCGACAATGCCATGCGCGCCATCGAACGCGAGAATGACAAGCTCAAGGACGTGCTGCCCAAGAACTTCGCTCGTCCCGAACTAGACAAGCGGCGTTTAGGCGACGTCGTCGACTTATTCACAAATGTACAAATGACCGACAACGAGAGCGAGAAAGACCTGTTAGGGCGAGCATACGAATATTGCCTGCAGAAATTCGCATCAATGGAAGGCAAAAACGCCGGCGAGTTCTATACGCCGTCGTGCATCGTGCGCACGCTGGTTGAAATCCTCCAGCCTTTCCACGGTCGCGTGTACGACCCCTGCTGTGGTAGCGGAGGCATGTTCGTGCAGTCCGCCGCCTTCGTCGAGCACCATGGCGGCAACGTGGTACAGGACATCACCATCTTTGGCCAGGAGAGCAACCCTACCACGTGGAAGCTCGCAAAGATGAACCTCGGTATTCGCGGCATCGAGGCCGATTTGGGCAACTATGCTGACACCTTCAGCGCCGACCAGCACAAGAATGAAAAGTTTGACTATGTGTTGGCAAACCCACCCTTCAACCTCAAGAACTGGGGCGGCGAAGCGCTGCAGGAAGACGTACGTTGGAAGTACGGCATGCCGCCCACGGGCAATGCTAACTTCGCTTGGATGCAGCATATGATTTGGCATCTTAACGGCACGGGCAAGATTGGCCTCGTATTGGCAAACGGGTCGCTCTCGAGCCAGACGAGCGGCGAGGGCGATATTCGACGCGCTATCGTAGAGGACGATTTGGTCGAGGGCATTGTAGCCATGCCGGGGCAGCTGTTCTACAGCACCCAAATTCCCGTGTGCCTGTGGATCCTGAACAAGAAGAAGGCTCAGTCCGGCAAGACGCTATTCATCGATGCCCGCGAAATGGGCACCATGGTCTCTCGCAAACTACGCGAGTTTACCGAAGAGGACATCAATAAAGTTGCATCCGCATTCGACTCCTTCCGCAAGGGCGAGTTCGAGCCCGTGAAGGGGTTGAGCGCCATAGCAGATTTGGATGAAATCGCCAAGCAAGATTTCATCCTGACGCCCGGTCGCTACGTAGGCATTGCCGAGGTCGAAGACGACGGTGAGCCGTTTGAGGAGAAGATGGCACGCCTAACCAGCGAAATATCAAAGTGCTTTGAAGAGTCCAACCGCCTGCAGGAGCAGATTAAGAAGAATCTGGAGGCGATTGGATATGAACTTTAGCGTTGCGACTCTTGGAGAACTCAGTCTCGGCGACGGAAAATACGGTATCGCCGCTTCGGCAGTTGATTATGATGCGGAATTACCTGCATATCTTCGTATTACGGATATCAACGACGACGGCACCCTGAATTGGAACGACCGCAAATCTGTAGACGACCCCGCCGCTTACAAATACATGCTGAGAGATGGCGATATCGTTTTCGCCAGAACGGGCAACAGTACCGGAAGGAATTATTACTACGATTCTCGCGACGGCGAGTTTGCCTTCGCGGGCTTCTTAATTCGCTTCTCGCTGGACGATAAGAAAGTTAATCCTCGCTATGTCAAATACTATGCCCAGTCGAAAGCTTATTGGGACTGGGTGGCCTCTTTTAACACCGGCAGCACCAGAGGCAATATCAATGCTAAAACTTACGCACAGATGCCAATCCCCCTGCCCGATCGCCCGACGCAAGACTCAATCGTTACACTATGCGACTCTATCTCGAATAAAATCCGACTCAACACTACGCTAAATGGCTATTTAGCTGTGCAGTGTGAGGCAATTGCTGAACGCGCAACAGGTGAAAATACCGTCCTGGAGTCGCTGTGCGACTTAGTGACCGAGAAAGCCGATTGCAGCGAAGCGGACTTCGATACCTATGTTTCTACCGAGTCCCTCCTCCCTAACAAAATGGGCAGGCAGATAGCGTCGTCCCTACCTCAAACAGGGAAAGTGACGGTTTATCAAGCTGGGGATATTCTGATCTCCAATATCCGCCCCTATTTCAAGAAAATTTGGTACGCGGACCAAGCTGGAACGTGTTCCGGCGATGTTCTCGTATTTAGGGCAAAGCAACCAGAATGGGCGGGCTACCTTTATTCTTGCCTGCGCAATGATTCCTTTTTCGACTTCGTCATGAAGGGGGCTAAAGGCACCAAGATGCCGCGAGGCGACAAGAAGCAGATGCTTACCTACGTAGTCAGCGCCAGCCCAAACCAATTGGTAATCGGTTTCATGGCATCGGCGCTCAAGCACATATCAACCGCAAACAAAGAGAGTGAACATCTTGCTGCTCTTCGTGACGCCCTTCTCCCCAAGCTCATGTCCGGAGAGGTTGACGTCTCAAAGGTCAATCTCACGCAGCTAAATAGCCATTTACTTCACTATGTACAACGCGCCGTCCACACTGTGGCTATCGTACTCGACGAAAGGAGCAGCGTGGAAACCGTTATCAATACCGTGCTTTCGGAAATGCAGGGCCTTCTCGACCCACACCAGCTCAAGCATCTAGCCATTACACTTAGGCAAACGCTTGGACCAAAACAGGCAGAGCCAGGGCAAGACCTGCTCTCGCTATTTCTCACCGCTAAAGAAGTTGAGGGATGCTCACCTAAAACTATTGCATACTATGAGGCAACTTTGCGGCATATGAACGCGGCACTTGCTAAGTCCTATACGCAGGTCGAAAGTGATGACCTGCGGCGCTATCTCAATGATTACGAGACGGCTCGCGGTTCCAGTAAAGTCACAATCGATAATATACGTCGCATTATGTCGAGCTTCTTTTCGTGGCTTGAGGATGAAGACTATATTGTTAAAAGCCCTGTAAGGCGTATTCGCCGCGTCAAAACTGCTCAAATAACCAAAGAGGTGTTAAGTGACGAGGAGCTGGAGATCTTGCGAGATGCATGCGAATCCAAGCGGGACCTTGCCATCGTTGATCTTCTCTCTTCGACCGGCATGCGCATTGGCGAGCTTGTACGACTCGACAGGAAGGACGTCAATTTGCATGAGCGCGAATGCCTTGTAATGGGAAAGGGAAATAAACAGCGCCCTGTTTACTTCGACGCGCGTGCCAAGTTGCATCTCACGGAATATCTTGCGAGCCGTGCCGACAAGAGCCCTGCGCTTTTTGTCGCACTCGATTCCTCAGCTCGACGTATTACGGTTGGGAACATAGAGCTCCGCTTGCGTGACCTAGGCAGAAGCGCTGGCGTCAATCGCGTTCATCCGCATAAGTTTCGCCGTACGCTTGCTACCCATGCTATTGACAAAGGAATGCCCATAGAGCAGGTGCAAAAGCTGCTAGGCCATGCGAAAATAGACACCACCATGCATTACGCCATGGTAAACCAGAACAATGTAAAGGCTTCGCATAGGAAGTATTTGGAATGATTGCCGAAAGTGAAGAAGTATGCGTTGAGGATCTTATTGATGAGATTGCCATGGGACCCTTCGGCTCAAATATTAAGACTGATTGCTTTGTCAACTCCGGTATTCCGGTATTTAATGGATCGAATCTAACTGGCTTTGAGACGAACGACACTGCGCTGCGCTATGTCACTCCTGAAAAAGCAAATTCCCTGGGCAACGCATTGGCCTCGCGTGGCGATATCGTAATAACACACCGTGGAACGTTGGGCCAAGTCGCGATGGTCCCCTATGACTCCAAGTATCCTCGCTACGTCATTTCGCAAAGCCAATTTCGCATTCGCTGTAATGACAAGGTGCTACCGAAATTTTTTGTCTACTATTTTCATACTCGAGAGGGGCAATGGCGGTTACTTTCGAATAAAACGCAAACTGGCGTTCCGGCGTTGGGGCGTCCAACGAGTACTTTTCGCAAGCTGTCAATGCCATTGCCCACTTTTGAGAAGCAAGCAAAAATCGTTCAGGTGATTGATACCATCCAAAAGAAAATCAAGAATAACTCAAAGCTAAATGGCTATTTAGAAGAGCTGGCGGACGGCATGTTCCGACGGCACTTCGGGGGGCTAACAGACAACGCTACTCTGGCCGATTTTGCCAATGTCACAATGGGTCAATCCCCGGCAGGCAGCTCCTATAACGAAACGGGGATTGGAACCATCTTTTATCAAGGTCGCGCCGAATTTGGCTGGCGTTACCCCACTCAGAGACTAAGCACTACGGAGCCCAAGCGCATGGCAAAAGCGGGAGATGTCTTGATGAGCGTGCGCGCTCCCGTGGGCGACCTAAACTTGGCGTACGAAGACTGCTGCATTGGACGCGGGCTAGCTGCAATCCACTGCGACTATCCATCGTATGGTCTCTACCTAATGCGCTCACTCCATAAGAAACTTGACGCCTATAACGGTGAGGGGACTGTATTTGGCTCGATAAACGGCAAAGCTCTAAATGGACTCCCCATTGCGTTACCCAACAATGCAGCGATACGCGCGTTTGAAAAAGAAGCCACGCCCATTGATACTCAGATCCGAAACAATGAAGTCGAATCGCGGGCGCTTGTCACCCTTCGCGACACATTGCTTCCTAAGCTTATGTCGGGCGAGATTGACGTCTCGAAGGTTGACCTCACACAGCTAAATAGCCATTTAGCTGAGATCCTACGGCCATTCGGATGCCATATCCCCGCAATACAAAAACGGGGCAGCCCGCACTCCTGCGAACCGCCCCGTACCCCTGGCTATCGCGTCATAAGACCAACCAGCACCACTCCCCTACTTCCCAAATAGCGCACCCAGCAGACCGCGGCGTTTGGGCTTTTCCTCTCGGTAGCAACCCTCGGCTGCTGCTGCCACCTGCCGCGGCTGCTCGCCACCTCCGCGGCGTACGATCTGGTATAGGAACGGCGACTTAACGTATTTGACCTCGATGGGCGTGGCGTGCACGGTGCTCTCGCCGGACAGATGAAGGCTCAGGTTGAGCGGCGCCACGATATGCGTCTCGCGCTTGTCGCTAAACACCACCGCGGCCGCGCGGCCCGTCTGGCCGTTCACGGCGATGCGCACCTGCTCGCCGTCGCGGCTGTCCGTTGCCGGACGGTCGACAAAGTAAACCGGCACCATCACCAGACCGTCCTTATGCTTGCGAGCCTTGCGCGCCCAGGTGCGGATGCTCTTTTTATTGAGCCCCAGTACAACCTCGGCGTCGTTGCCCGCAACGTCGAGCGCCAGCTTATCAATGACCACCTGGTCCTTGGCAGACGCATCGACGGAGACGACGCGAAAGTCACCTTCCTGCATGGCAGGGTCAAACGGCCCAACCTTGGCATAGTCCCACGGCTCCAAAATGCCCATGAGACGAACGTCCAGGTAGTTTGCCCTGGGGTATGCCCAGTCGAGCACCTCGTAGTACACCAGGGTCTCCTTGCTCAGGCCCTTGCCCGGGAAGCTCGCCATCATACGCAGGTCCGCCAGCGCCATGGGGAAATAGAAGAGCATCATGTCGTTTTGGATCGCGTCTTCCACGTCGTGCCCGGCAAAGGCATCCGGGTACTGGCGCACCAGCTGCAGCGCGTTGGCACGTGCCTGCTGCGGCGAGATTTCGCAGGGAATACCCTGCTCCGGCACATACTCCGCACCCACACCCATGGTCAGACGTTTGCTAAACGTACCGGGCTTGAGCAGGTCGGCAATGCCGATCTTGTTGCCGCAGGACGGGCACTCAAACACACGCTGCGTTGACTCGCCCTCAAAGGACGCTCCGCAGAAGGGGCAAGGAATGCTCACATACGTGGCCTCTTGGAACTCCTGCGCCGTGCCGCGATCCTCCCACAGCAGATGTTCCAGGACCGACTGATTGCGCCAGTGCGAATTGAAGAAATACCAGTCCGGGTCCTCCGGGCGCTCGAGTTGCGACACATGCGTGAGCTTGAGCAGTCCATCCACCACCGTCAACGGCGTATGGCGAATGCCCAAAGCGCTCTTGGGCTCTCCGGCGTCCGCCTGCCACGGAATGACCGCGCCGCAATAGGCGCACTCAAAGCTGCGCTTAGCCTGGTGCGAGTACATAGGGCCGCCGCAGTTTTGACATTTAATGGCAAACATCTCGTCCATGGAAACGTCCTCCTTTGCACAGGGGCTATCGACGTTAAGTATGTCGAGCAAACAGGCACATGCCCATACCCATGTGGCCCAAAATGGACCACCCAGGCAGACGAGAAGGCTCGCTCGTTAGCACCGGCAGACCATTACTGCATTTTCTGAGCATCGGTGCACAGCGCCTCCGCGCGAGCTACACTATCCCCTTAAACATGATTGTGAGGACGACCGCTATGCTATTTGTAAATCGGCTGGTACATACGCTTGTTCCCGGCAGCGAGGGCGAGCCGGTCGATACCTCCTGCCGCACCAACGCGGGCTTCGCCGCAAGCCTCATCTGCATTGGCCTCAACATCACTCTGTGCCTGGCCAAGGGCATCGCGGGCCTGCTCGCCGGCTCTGTCTCGCTCATCGCCGACGCCTTCAACAACCTCTCCGACGCCTCGAGCAACATCGTGAGCCTGCTCGGGTTCCGCCTTGCCAGCCGCCCGGCAGACGAAGGCCACCCCTATGGCCACGGTCGCTACGAGTACCTCGCCGGCCTGTTTGTCGCCGTTCTCGTTTGCGCCGTCGGCATCAACCTGATCCTCGAGTCGGTCACTAAGATCATCAAGCCTTCCCCCACTGCATATTCGGTGCTCTCCTTAGCCGCCCTCGTCTTGTCCATGCTCGTTAAGCTCTGGATGGCCGCGTTCAACCGCACGTTGGGCGACCGCATCGACTCGGAGACGCTCATCGCCACAGCACAGGACTCCAAAAACGACGTCATCACCTCGGGATCGGTCCTGGCCGCAGCGCTTATTTCGCAGACGACCGGCTTTGACCTCGACGGCTGGGCGGGCCTGGGCGTGGGCGTCTTCATCTGCATCAGTGGCATGGGCCTGGTGCGCGACGCCATCAGCCCGTTGCTGGGGCAAGCGCCCGATCCCAAGCTCGTCCAGGCAATCCGCGACAAGATCATGTCCTATCCGCAGGTCTTGGGCACACACGACCTGATGGTGCACGACTACGGCCCCGGTCGTCAGTTTGCCAGCGCCCACGTGGAGATGCCCGGCGAGGGCGACGCGTTTGAACATCACGAGATCCTGGACACCATCGAGCACGACATCAAGCGCCAGATGGGCATTGACATCACGCTGCACTGCGACCCCATCGCGACAACCGGCGATGATTTGCGCGGCTGGGTCAAGCGCGGCATCATGCAGATCGACCCCGCACTCTCCATCCACGACCTGCACGAGCACGACGGGTTCGTTTCGTTTGACCTGGTGCGTCCCGACGGCTTTAATATATCCGACGAGGAGCTGCTGGAGCTCGTCACGCGCATCGTGCACGAGCGCCGGCCCAACGTCTCGTGCGTCGTCACATTTGATTCGGGCTTCAGCTCGCCCGAGCGTCCGGCCGAGCAGCTGTAGCCCGCTTAACAGCTAGTTTCCCTGCGCGCCCGAGATGCCGTTTTGTAGGGCGTTCCAGGCATCCGTCGCCATGTCGCCCAAGTTCTGAGCGGTGTCGCCCAGGTTCTGAGCCGTATCACCCAGCTCTTGGGCCTTATCCCCAAGCTCCTGTGCCTTGTTGCTCAAGTCCTCCAGCGTATTGGAGCTCGAGCTGTCGGTACCGCTTTGGCCGTCGGACGAGTTGCCCGAGCTGTTCTTGTGCGTGAGCTGAATTTCGAGGTTGCCGCTGTCGTTATAGTAAGCAGAAGTAACGACCCAGTTGGCATCGACGACGGGCGTTGAGCCATCATCAGTCAGGACCACGGCATTCGAAAGATCGGCGCCGCGCGACTTGAGGAGCTTCTTGGCGTTGGACCAGTACTGCCCCGGGATATCGCTCAGATCGACGGTGCTAGACGAGGCGGACTCGGTTTGCTCGGCAGTAGTATCGGCCGTTGAACTCCCTCGCTTGTTGAGCATGCCCGACACAATGGCAAACACAACCGACAGCGCAAAGAAGATCGCCAGCACGATGAGAATCTTCTTGATCACGCTCGACGAACGCGACAGCTTCTTCTCCTCGTCCTCGCCATATTGCGGAATCGACTTGGGGTACTCGCGATACGGCTCGCGTGACTCGTAGCGAGGCTGCGCCGTGCGAGGCATATACGTCGTCTGCTGAGGCTGCGGAATGGGATTCTGCGGCAGGTCATCATAGGGATTCGGTGTCGAGACGACATAAGAATCCTGCGGCGCGTAATCAAACGGGTCCGGAGTTGCGTTGCCATAGGGGCCTTGCGAAGATGCAGCGTAAGAATCCCGCGCTGTGTCGCCATAGCCCATAACCCGGGTTGGCTCGGCAGAAGGCTGCGTCGCGGCGGGGTCGGTATAAACGGGGTTGGGAACAACGCGGGTCGCATCGGCGCTATCGCCAGCCTGCGCGGAGCCGTAGCCGCCCATCACGGTTGTCTTGTCCTGATCCATGCAACGATTCCTTTCCGTCGCGCGTGAGCATCAAGTTATCCATGCATTCTACCCGCGCAAAAGCCTATGATGGGCAGAGCCCGTCGGTATCTACAAGACATGCGCGGGCCTAAGGATAAAAAAGCCCCGCCGGGCCTTGTGGGCACGGCGGGGCGGACAAGCAGCTATGGGCAGCAGGCTTAGAACAGGCCGGTGATGTTGCCGTCGTTGTCGACGTCGATGTTCTCGGCCGCAGGGACCTTGGGCAGGCCCGGCATGGTCAGAACACTGCCAGTCAGTGCGACCACAAAGTGGGCACCGGCGGAAACCTTGAGCTCGCGCACCGTGATGCGGAAGTTCTCGGGAGCGCCCAGGGCCTTGGCGTTGTCGCTAAAGCTGTACTGCGTCTTGGCCACGCACACCGGCAGGTTGCCAAAGCCGTTCTCGCGCAGCTCGGCGAGCTGGCGCTTGGCGGCCGGCGTAAAGTCAACACCGTCGGCGCGGTAGACCTTGGTGGCAATGGCCTCAAGAGCGTCGGCCACATCGGCGCCGTCCTCATAGGCAAACTTGAGCTCGCTCGGCTGCTCAATCAGACGCATGACCTCATCGGCAAGCTCGAGCGCGCCCTCGCCGCCCTTGGCCCAGACCTCGGAAAGCTTAACGTTGACGCCGAGCTTCTGACACTCGGACTCGATGAGCGCAAGCTCGGCCTCGGTGTCCGTCGGGAAGCGGTTGATGGCGACTACGCAGGGCAGACCATAAACGTTCTGGATGTTGTCGACGTGACGCAGCAGGTTGGGCATGCCGGCCTTGAGTGCCTCGAGGTTCTCCTCGTTGAGGTCGGCCTTGGCGACGCCACCGTTGTACTTCAGCGCACGAGCGGTCGCGACGACCACGACGGCGCTGGGGCGAACGCCCGTCATACGGCACTTGATGTCGAGGAACTTCTCGGCACCCAGATCGGCACCGAAGCCGGCCTCGGTAATGGCGACATCGCCAAAGCGCATCGCCATACGCGTGGCCATGATAGAGTTGCAGCCGTGGGCAATGTTGGCGAAGGGACCGCCGTGGACAAACGCGGGCGTGCCCTCGAGCGTTTGCACCAGGTTGGGCTTGAGCGCGTCCTTAAGCAACGCGGCCATGGCACCCTGGGCCTTAAGGTCGCGGGCACGGACGGGCTCGCCGGCAAAGCTGTAGCCGACGACGATCTCGCCCAGGCGCTCCTTGAGGTCGTTAATGCTCGTAGACAGGCACAGGATTGCCATGACCTCGGAGGCGACGGTGATATCGAAGCCGTCCTCGCGCGGCACGCCCTGGGCCTTACCGCCAATACCGTCGATGACGTGGCGCAGCTGACGGTCGTTCATATCGACGACGCGCTTCCAAGTGATGCGCTTAACGTCGATGCCAAGCTGATTGCCCTGCTGAATATGGTTGTCGAGCATGGCGGCCAGCAGGTTGTTGGCAGCACCGATGGCATGGAAGTCGCCGGTAAAGTGCAGGTTGATATCCTCCATGGGGATAACCTGAGCCCAGCCGCCGCCGGCAGCACCGCCCTTAACACCAAAGACGGGGCCGAGCGAAGGCTCGCGCAGGGCCACGGCACTCTTGACGCCGCGACGACGCAGGCCATCGGCCAGACCGATGGTCGTGGTGGTCTTGCCCTCGCCCGCAGGCGTTGGGTTGATAGCGGTCACGAGGACGAGCTTGGCCTGGTGATCGGTCGGCTCGTTGAGCAGCGAATAGTCGACCTTAGCCTTGTCGAAGCCGTACGGAATAAGGTGCTTAACGTCGACGCCGGCGTTCTTGGCCACCTCGGTAATAGGCAGCGGCGTGACAGAACGTGCGATTTCGATGTCAGTAGGCATGGGCGGTCCTTTCGTTACCGAATGAGAAAAAGACCAATTCAGCATAGCACGGGCGCGCAATAGTAAAACACCCGTAACCGATGAATGGCGATATGTTTACCCGATGCCCGGCGATAGCCTACAGACTAGCCAAAACAAAGCGCCCTAAACGGTAGGTTCAATCCCCAGGTGCTCAAAGGTGCGAAGGGTTGCCTGACGGCCCTGCGGTGTACGAATCATCAGCCCGCACTGCAGCAGATAGGGCTCATAGACATCCTCGAGCGTGCCCGGGTCCTCGCCCACCGCGCTGGCAAGGGTCGTAAGTCCCACGGCGCGACCGGAGAACGTCTTGGCGAGCGTCTCCAAAATGCGAATATCCATCCAGTCCAGACCGAGCTCGTCGATCTCGAAGAACTCGAGTGCCTGACGGCAGATATCGAGCTCAATGGGACCGTTGCCGCGCACCTGTGCGTAATCGCGCACGCGCTTGAGCAGGCGGTTGGCAAGACGTGGCGTGCCGCGCGAACGCGAGCCGATCTCGAGTGCACTGGGGTGGTCGATCGTCACGCCCAGGATAGTCGCCGAGCGCGTCACAATCTGCGCGAGCTCCTCGACCGTGTAGTAATCCAGGCGATATGAAATGCCAAAGCGGTCGCGCAACGGGCCTGTCAACATGCCTGAGCGGGTCGTTGCCGCTACCAACGTAAACTTGGGAATATCCAGGCGAATCGAGCGCGCCGCCGGACCCTTGCCAATCACGATATCGAGGGCAAAGTCCTCCATCGCGGGGTACAGGACCTCCTCGACCGAACGGTTGAGGCGGTGGATCTCGTCGATAAACAGCACATCACCCGGCTGCAAGTTAGTAAGGATGGCCGCCAGGTCGCCCGTGCGCGCGATGGCAGGGCCGCTCGTGGTCTTGATCTGAGCGCCCAGCTCGTTGGCGATAACGGTGGCCAGCGTGGTCTTGCCCAGGCCCGGAGGACCCGAGAAAATCACGTGGTCGAGCGTCTCGCCACGGCTCTGCGCCGCTTCGATCAACACGCGCAGGCTCTGCTTGATATGCTCCTGACCGCAGTAGTCGTCCAGTCGCTGGGGGCGCAAAGTGCGGTCGACATCGAGATCCTCGGCCGTCAGCTCCGAGCCCACCATGCGCTCGCCGTGCGCCATGGATGCCGCCGGCGAGTTGCCGGGCGTCGCCCACAGGTCTTGAGAGTCATCGGCTTCCCACATCACGCATCCATTCCGAGTCGCTTAAGCGCCGCGCCGAGCAGATCCTCGACACGCATATTCTGCCCATCATACCCGCTCAGGGCAACATCGGTCTCCTGCGGGCTAAAGCCCATGGAAAGGAGCGCCGCACGGGCGTCATCGATGGCCGAGGGAGCGGCAGCGGGCACGGGCATCGCAACCTGGCCGGGAATCACGTCGACCGGCACAAAGCCCTTGTCCTTGGCAAAGGTGCTCTTGAGCTCCAGGATCAGACGCTGAGCTGTCTTTTTGCCCACACCGGGTACCTTGGCCATGCCCTTGTCGTCCTCGGCCATCACCAGCGAATACAGCTGCACCACGGTATAGGTGGAAAGCACGGCGAGCGCCAAGCGCGGGCCAACGCCCGAGACGGACACGAGCCGGTCGAACATCGTGCGCTCATCCTTTGAGGAAAAACCGAAAAGTGTCATGGCATCCTCGCGCACCTGCATACGCGTGTAGAGGCGGACCTCGCCGCCGGGCGTCGGCAACGTGGCCGCAGTGCTGCCCGAGATGCCGAGCTCAAAGCCAACGCCCGACACATCGACGACAGCAGAGCTCATCGTGGCTTCGACAAGCGTTCCGTGGAGCTGGGAAATCATCAGTATCCGGTTCCTCTCTGTTGATAAAACTCGCCACCGGTGAGGGCGCGGGTGCGGCTGAGGTTTACGTGGCAGATGGCGCAGGCCAGGGCATCGGCGGCATGGTCGGGATGCGGGTCGTGGTCGAGCTGCGTGAGCGTGCGTACCATGTAGGCGACCTGCCGCTTGTCCGCGGCGCCGGTGCCCACCACAGCCTGTTTGATCTGCATGGGCGTGTACTCGCCAATCTCGAGCGCGCACTCCGAAAGCGCCACGAGCGCAGCACCGCGGGCATGCGCCGTGGGGATGGCCGAACGAACGTTGGCGCCAAAGTAGATGCTCTCGACAGCAGCCGTGTCGGGTCGATAACGCTCGACGACATCCTTAAGGTCATGGGCGATATGCGACAGGCGCACCGCGAGCGGACTTCCGGCACTGGTCTCGATGCAGCCGTAGGCACGGCAGCGAACCTCGCCACGCCGCTCCTCGATAATCCCCCAACCCGTATGAGCCAAACCGGGGTCGATGCCCAAGATAACCAAGCCAACCTCCCCTCGCCACAAGCACAGCGCAAGACAAGGCCCCGCGCATCATTCACGAACGTCTGTTCTAGAATAACACAACGGGGCCAAGATGCTTAAAGCAAGATTGCTTCTGCCCTAGTTCTGGCTAAAGAATGGGAACTGCCTCGGATCCACCGGCGGATGCGGCATCGGGCCACCCTGGGGACCACCTTGCGAGCCGCCCTGACCGCCCATCATCTTATCGATGGCGTCCTGAACCTCGCCCTCAAACTTCTTCATTCCCTCGTGCAAACGACGCTGACCGTCCTCGGAGCGCAGCTCCTCCATCTGCTCGGGCGAAATACCCAGTAGCTCGCCCAGCACGCCCATCATCTCGTTTTGCATGCGCTCGCTCGTATCCTCGTCAGCAAAGCGGCGCACCTCGGCGCGCGCCAGCGAATCGACCGTCATACGCTCCTTGCCGTTAAGCCCCAGGTCGGACCACGCGAGCATATACGGCCAGGAGCGCTCAACAAACGAACGTGCCGAGACGATCGGGGCCGTCGGCAGCATGTGGCGGGCAGC
Organism: Collinsella sp.; assembly: GCA_019419405.1. GTDB lineage: Bacteria > Actinomycetota > Coriobacteriia > Coriobacteriales > Coriobacteriaceae > Collinsella. The sequence goes on from DYAA01000057.1 coordinate 22,750, forward strand.
CTCACCCTGTCGAACGAGCATCAGCAGCAGCGAGCAGGCCTCAGGCTTGCCAGCGGCCATCGAGATATCGTCGAAAGATCGATTGCGGTCCACGTGCGCCTCGAGCGCGCCATCGACCTCACCCGGCTCAAGCCCGCCGAGCAGCTGTGCCGCGCGGTCGAGCATATCGACCGGACCGTCGAGCTTCGAGAACGCCTGCGCCAGCACTCGCTCCATGCAGTCTTCCACCGCGTTGAGCGTCACGAGCTCTTGGGGCACCACGGCAGACGTGCGGTTGCGCACGCGCGCCACAAACTCAAGCGTCGACAGGTACACATCGCCAAAGGGCGCAAAGTCGCCCTGGTAGCCGCCGCAAAGCGCCGGCGCCGCCAGCGCGTACTCGGTCTTGGAAAGCGGACTCAACGCCATCGCACCCAGCTCGAGCGCCGTGTCCTCCAGCATGAGGCCCAGCGTGCGCGAGCGCAGACGCTCGGAATCGCCCGCCGACACGTCGCGATCGAGCACACGCGCCGCATCCGGTGCATCGCGCTCGACGGTGCGAATATGCAGGCGCTCGGCAATGGCGCGAACGGTGGCACAGCGGGCAGCCTCGGCCTCTTCCTGCGCCGGCGTAAAGATACGATTGCGCCCCAGCACCAGGCCAATCACATTACGCGGTCCCAGAGCATCGACGGCCAGCGCCGCCAGCAGGGACGACGGCAAGTCACCCTCGAGTGCCACCACAGCACGCGAAGCACCGTGAGCTCGGGCGTTGTCGCGCACGGCGAGCACCAGCGCCTGCCACAGCCACTCCTCGGAACGGAACTCGGGCAGTTCGTGATCTTCCAGGGCATCGAGCATCACGCCACGCTGAATCTCCTGAACCAGCAGGCTCTCCTCAAAACACGGCGCCTGGGCCACCACGCGACCGCAGTCGTCGAGCACAAACGAACCGCCGGTATACACCGACTCGTCATAGGCACCGACCGGCGCCATGCAGGCAAACCACACGCTGCGCTTGGATGCGATCTTGCGGTAGGCGCCGCTGCGAACGGCGGCAATGGCGGCAGTCTCGCGGTCGGTCATGTCAAACGCATTGAATTGGAAATACGCAATGAGGTCAACACCGGTCGGCAACATCTCGAGTTCGCGGTCCAAGTCAAAAATCACGGCGATGCGCACGCCGTCCACGTCGAACACCGGCGGCGCCCAACGCGTGTCGTTGTTCTCGCCACGCTGCAGGGCAATGCTCGAACGCGCCGGCACCACATGACCGTCCTTGAGCATCATGTAGTCGAGCAGCGGCTGACCCTCAAACGAAACCGCCGCGGGCACGATGCAGATCATGTCAAGCTCCTGGATGCGCTCGGCGACACCAGTCAAGCCGGCAAGCATGTCGTGCTCAAAGTCGGCAGCGCCCACCAGGCCACCGGGCATGGCGCCCATAAAGAGCGGAGCCGGAACGCACAGCACGCGCGCCCCGCGCTCGTGGGCCAGACGAGCCTGGTCCTCGATGCGGCCGCAAATGCCCTCAATATCACCCAGGCGCATATCGATCTGTGCAAGCGCGAGCTTCATGGCTCAGCCCTTTCCGTCGTAAACCATCGAAATCGTAGTAAAAGCGCCGGCCGCATGATGCAGTCGGCGCTCGCATGTGCATATGCTAGCTATGATACCCCGAGCGGGGGCGCGCTCCTAGAACGTCGCGGACCACAGCCCGTGCAGGTTGCAGTAGGCATAGACGGTACCGGTCTTGGAACCGCCGGCAAAAAACGTCGCGGGCTTCATGCCGGGCTCAAGGTAATGGACCTCTAAGCGGCCCTCGGCCTCAAGGGCGATCCACTCAATATAGTGCTCGGGCAGGCTGGGGTGCTCGACCGAGCCAACGCGTGCGCGAATCACGTGACCGTCGCGCTCGGTCTCGACAACAGGCACGTGCTTCTCGTGCGCCGCGTCCTCAGTGTTTGCGGTCAGTTCCGTGCAACCGGCAGGGGTTGCAACGTCGTTGCCAAGGGCGGCAATGAGCTTACCGTCGGGGTCCTTAAAGAATTTCGCCATGATGTTCTCCTTTGCTGACGTGCCAATGTTCTTGATGGTTCTTATGCCCAAAGGCAGACAAACCATCCACGGCATTGCAAATGAACACATAACGGGCGGGGACGATGGGGCAGCGTGCGCTATCCGCCCTGGCGGCCCCACCCGAGCGGGTTAGCGCCCGTCGCCGCCCAGCAGCGCCAGAACATCTTCGCGGGTAAACAGCGCCGACGAGATGCCGTCGCCGCCGAGCACGCTGTTGACCAGGTCGCGCTTGGACTCCTGCATCTGCATAATGCGCTCCTCGATCGTGTCCTTGGCGATGAGCTTGTACACGGTCACGGTATGTTGCTGGCCAATACGGTGCGCGCGGTCGGTCGCCTGGTCCTGCGCTGCCACGTTCCACCACGGGTCGTAGTGGATGACCACGTCGGCCGCCGTCAGGTTAAGGCCCACGCCGCCCGCCTTGAGCGAAATCAAAAAGACCGGAACCTCGCCCGCTTGGAACTGCGCGACCATCTTGGCGCGGCTCTCCTTAGACGAAGCGCCCGTGAGCTTAAGGAAGGCGATGTCCTCCTTGGCCAAGCGCTTACCGATGATATCGAGCATACCCGTAAACTGGCTGAACAACAGGATGCGATGCCCGCCGTCGAGTGCGCCGTGCACGAGCTCCATACACGTATCGAGCTTGGCGCTCCCCGCCTTGTAATCCTCGTAGTGTAGACGCGGGTCGCAGCAGATCTGGCGCAGCTTGGTGAGCTCAGCGAGCACCTTGAGTTTGTCCTTCTTAAACTCCCCAGCCTCGCGGTGCTGCACCTGCTGGGCGATGCGGTCCTGGTTGGCCAGGTAGAGCTTGCGCTGCTCGCCGGTAAGCTGCGCCATGACGGTGTCTTCGATCTTCTCGGGCAGGTCGGCCACCACGTCTTCCTTAACACGGCGCAGCACAAACGGCGACACGAGCGCCTGCAGGCGAGCGGCGCTATCGCCCTCGGCATGCTCGACGGGGCTCTCAAAGCGCTTGGCAAACGACTCGCGTGTCCCCAAAAGGCCCGGCATCAAAAAGTCGAAGATGCTCCAGAGCTCGGACAGGCGGTTTTCGATGGGCGTGCCCGTCAGGGCAAAGCGCACGCCGGCAGGCAGGCGCTTGGCGGCGCGCGCCACCTGCGTGAGCGGATTTTTAATGTACTGTGCCTCATCGAGCACCACGCGGGCAAAATCCTGCTCGACGTACTCGTCGATATCGCGCCGCATAAGGTCATACGACGTCACGACCACGCTATGCTCGGCCACGCCGGCGATCTGCACGCGGCGTTGAGCCTTGGCGCCCACAATGGCGCACACATCGAGCGACGGGGCAAAGCGCTCCAGCTCGGCAGTCCAGTTGTACACGAGTGAGGCCGGGCATACCACGAGCGTGGGCTTGGTGTCCCCCGCCTCCACGCGCGCCAGAATATGCGCAATCATCTGGAGCGTTTTGCCCAGGCCCATGTCGTCGGCCAAGATGCCGCCAAGGCCCAGGTGTTCGAGCGAGCCGAGCCACTGGTATCCGTCGACCTGGTAGCCGCGCATCGTTGCCTTGAGCGATGCCGGCACCGTAAAGTCCATCTTGCCGAGCGTGTCCAGGCGCTCGACGGTACGGCGGAACGCAGCGTCGCGATCGGCCTCGAGCGCCGGCGTGCGTGCGAGCATGCTGTCGACGAACAGGGTGCTCGACGTGGGAAGCGACACGCCGTCGAGCAGGTCGACGGCATCGACACCCAGGTCCTCGGC
>DYAA01000058.1 GCA_019419405.1 Collinsella sp.
ATCCAGGGTCTGCCCGTTAACGCCGAGACCGGTATGATCGACGCCGGCGGCGCCGGCGTGGGCTTCGGTTTCCTGGGCGGCATCGTCGGCGGCTTCCTCGCTGGCTATGTCATCCTGCTGCTCGAGAAGGTCTTCTCCAAGCTGCCCAAGAATCTGGACGGCCTCAAGGCTATCTTCCTGTACCCGCTGTTCTCGACCGCCATCGTCGGCCTGGTCATGCTCGGCATCTCCGGCCCCATGGCTGCCATCAACACCGCCATGATGGACTTCCTCAAGGGTCTGTCTGCCTCTGGCGCCATTGTCCTGGGCCTTGCCATCGGCTGCATGTGCGCCGTTGACATGGGCGGCCCGGTCAACAAGGCTGCTTACGTCACCGGTACCGCTATGCTCACCGAAGCCCTGGCCGCTGGTGTCGGCACCGACACCTACAACTTCGGCACCAACTTCATGGCTGCCGTCTCCGCCGCCTGCATCGTTCCGCCGCTGATCACCACCTTCGCCGTCGTCGTCGGCAAGAAGTACTTCAGCCAGGAGGATCATGACGCCGGTATCGTCAACCTCATCCTTGGTTGCACCCACATCACCGAGGGCGCCATTCCGTTCATGACCAAGAACATCTGGCCCGTCATGCCCATCATGATGCTTGGCTCCTCCATCGCCTCGATCCTGACCATTATGTTCAACGTTCACGATCCGGCGCCCCACGGCGGCTTCCTGGTCCTGCCCGTTGTCGAGAACGGTCCGCTGTGGGTCCTCGCGATCCTCATCGGTGCTGTGGTCGGCGGCATCCTGTTCGTGGCCTTCAAGAAGTACGACTTCGAGAAGAATCAGAAGGCCGCTCCTGCAGCCAAGCCGGTTGAGGCCCCCAAGGCCGCTGCCGTCGAGGCCCCTAAGGCCGAGGCTGCCGACTTCGTGAAGGTCGAGAATGTCTTTGTCGCCGAGGACTTCGCTTCTCGTGACGAGGCTCTGAGCTTCGTTTCCAACCAGGCTGTCAAGGCCGGTATCGCCAGCGACGCCGACGCCGTGATGAACGCCTTCCTGGCCCGCGAGTCCGAGGGCACCACGGGCATGATGGAGGGCTTCGCCATTCCGCACGCCAAGTCCGACGCCATTACCGAGGCTGCCGTCATCGTCGTCAAGGACGAGTCCGGCGTGACCGGTTGGGATACCATGGACGGCGCTCCCGTCAACGTTGCCATTGCCCTGCTCATCCCGGGCGCTCAGGCTGGCACCACGCACCTCAAGATCCTGTCCAAGGTCGCCGAGGCGCTCATGGACGAGGACTTCCGTGCCACCGTCAAGTGTTCCACCGACGCCGCCGAGATCGCCAAGACGATCAACGCCCGCTTGGTCTAATCCAGCAGTTAGCGAATAATATCGCCCCTTGTAACAAAGGCGGAGGCCCTCTCCAGGTCCTCCGCCTTTTTTCATCCCGAAATAAGTTGCGGTGAAATAGGGACTGTTTAAACGATTCAACCCCAATTTCAGTCCCTATTTCACCGCAACTTACAAAAGGGTATAGATAGACCCCATCAACCAAATCAACCAGGCGAACAAAAACTCAGCCAGAATTCCGTTTGCACGATATTGCTCTGGACCGACTGAGTTTCCGCAGCTTGCTCGCCCACAGGGGGCCGTGCGTGGCCTGTGAGATTTATCGCGAGTTCCGCACGAGCCGAAGAGCACTTAATGTGCTCTTCGTGCGAGCAGGACTGTAGAGCAGGAAATCTCACAGGCCGCGCCTGGCCCCCTGTGGGCGAGTAAGCGGACGACAAACACATCTGTCCAACAATTCGTCCGAAACATAATGAAAAACAGTTTGATGTGAGTTAATATAAACAACGTCGTGAATCTGACTCCTGCCGCATGCATGACAGGGGTTAAACACAAAAAAGGAGTCAATTATGGTTTCTGAGAAGGCTACCCTCGTCAATCCGCAGGGTCTTCACATGCGTCCGGCTGGCCTCTTCGCCTCCACCATGGGCAAGTACGCCTGCGACGTGACAGTCGTCACCCCCGAGAAGGAGGTCAACGGCAAGTCCCCGATGGCTCTCATGGCTGCTGGTATCCCTTGCGGTACCGAGGTCGAGGTCAAGTGCGACGGCGCCGACGAGGCCGAGGCTCTGGCTGCTGCCATCGAGCTCATCAAGAGCGGTCTTGGCGAGTAGAACTCAAACGGGTCGCATGTTGAACAATTAAGTTCATACTTGGGGGCGCAGTGACCTGTATCAAGGTAGCTGCGCTCTTTTGTCATGGATATGGCAAAACGCTTTATCACATGGCACGGAGAGAGGAATGGGAATGTATCAGGGAGTCAACGCATCCGAGGGCATCGGAATCGGCACCGTTATGGTCGCCGTCGATCCCGACTTGACGTTTGAGCCGCACGAGGTTGCTGATTCGGCAGCAGAGAAGGAGCGCTATCAGACCGCTCTTTCGGTCTTCTGCGAGAAGACCCAGGCTCAGGCCGACCACATGAAGGAGACGGTGGGCGAGGCCGAGGCCGAGATCATGAGCGGACACATTGTCCTGGCTCAGGATCCGGGCATGACCGACGCCATCAACGCCGCCATTGACGGCGGCACCTGCGCCGAGCAGGCGCTCATGGACACCTCGACCATGTTCGAGAACATGTTCCTGTCCATGGACGACGAGATGTTCCGTCTGCGCGCGGCCGACATCGCCGACATCCGCACCGGTATTCTGGCCGAGCTGCTGGGCAAGGAGGTCGTCGACCTCTCCGTCCTGCCCGAGAACACCGTCGTTGTCGTGCACGACCTCACGCCGTCCATGACCGCCACGATCGATAAGGCCCACGTTGCCGGTATCGTCACCGAGACCGGTGGCCGCACGTCGCACTCCGCAATCATTGCGCGCGCCCTCGAGATCCCGGCTGTCCTTTCGGTTTCCAACAGCTGCACCGCACTGCGCAACGGCATGACCGTTGTCGTCGACGGTGGCAAGGGTATCGTCGAGGCCGATCCCGATGAGGAGACGCTCGCCGCTTACACTGCCAAGGCCGAGGCTTTCGCTGCCGAGAAGGCGGCTCTCGAGGCCTTCCGCGGCAAGCCGTCCGTGACTGCCGACGGCATCAAGAAGATCATTGCCTGCAACATCGGCAACCCCGATGACGTGCCCAACGCGCTCGATCACGATGCCGAGGCTATCGGCCTGTTCCGTTCCGAGTTCCTGTTCATGGACTCTGCTGAGCTTCCTTCCGAGGAAGAGCAGTTTAACGCCTACCGCAAGGTCGCCAGCGCGCTCAAGGGCGCTCCGGTCATCATCCGCACGCTCGATGTGGGTGGCGACAAGGAGATTCCGTACCTGCACATGGTCAAGGAAGAGAACCCCTTCATGGGCTTCCGCGCCGTGCGTTACTGCTTGGCCAACCCCGACCAGTACAAGGTCCAGCTCCGCGCCCTGCTGCGCGCCAGCGCCTTCGGTGACGTCAAGATTATGATCCCGCTCGTCACCTGCGTCGAGGAAGTCTTGGCTGTCAAGGAGCTCGTCGAGCAGTGCAAGACCGAGCTGACCGAAGAGGGTCGCAAGTTCAACGAGAACATCGAGGTCGGCATCATGGTCGAGACGCCTGCAGCCTCGCTGCTCGCTGACCGCCTGGCCGAGGTCGCCGACTTCTTCTCCATCGGCACCAACGACCTGATCGGCTACACCATGTGCGCCGACCGTGGCAACGACACCATCTCCAACCTGTACCAGGTTTACTATCCCGCCGTGCTCCGCTCGCTCAAGAACATCATCGAGAGCGGCGTGAAGGCCGGCATCATGGTCGGTATGTGCGGCGAGGCCGCTGCCGATCCGTTGCTCGAGCCGCTGCTGATCAGCTGGGGCCTGGAGGAGTTCTCGATGAGCGCTCCGTCCATCCTGCGCGCCCGCAAGACCATCAGCCAGTGGACCAAGGCCGAGTGCGACGAGCTCGCCGAGAAGGCGCTCGCCTGCAACACCGCTGCCGAGGTCAAGGCACTGCTCGAGTCCGCAGCTCGCTAATTTGGTATCAGAGGTAACCGCGTGGTTGGAATGGGCCGGCCACGCGGCCCTCACATATACAG
>DYAA01000059.1 GCA_019419405.1 Collinsella sp.
GTTGAACGTAATGTTCTTTGCCATAGTGGGTAATCCTCCAAAAGAAATGTGACTCGCGTCGCCGCTTCCGAGTCCTATGCGACGAGCGCGTTCAAAGACGAATCAGAGATTCTGACGAGACTAGGCCTCGACGACAGCGTAGATGTCATCGGCGCGCATGAGCAGATACTTCTCGCCGTCGACCTTAACCTCGTTGCCACCGAACTTACCGTAGATGACAACGTCACCGACCTTGACGTCCATGGGAATGCGCTCACCCTTGTCGTTGACCTTGCCGGCACCAACGGCAACAATGGTGCCGCGCTGCGGCTTCTCCTGAGCGTTGCTGGCGATATACAGACCAGAAGCGGTCTTCTGCTCGGCCTCGTCGGGCTTGACCAGAACACGATCTGCAAGCGGCTTCAAAGACGACATGCTTGTCTCCTCCTTTTTGGGCCGCGCGGTTATACCACGCGAATTAACCCTTTTTGTTTGCGTACGCGTTGAATGGTACCCACGAATGGCGGGTTATACAACACGGAGTCAAAAAATCTTATTTTTTGGCACTTAGATTTTCTGAATGCCGGGGGATAACTTAGCGGTGGCTCCCGGGGCGGACCGGAGGGCATGAAGTTTGCTGCTCTACAGTCCTGCGCAAGACGGAAAGCACATTAAGTGCTTTCCTTTGCGTGCGGAACTCGCGACAAACTTCATGCCCTCCGGTCCGCCCTGGGAGCCAGGTTGACTAACTAGGGCCCGGCATTCAGAAAAGTCAGTGCAGCAAAATGGCGATGCGGATGGAATGCACAAGATAGGGGGCACGTTGTTGGGACGCGCTCTTTTAAGTTGCGGTGGAATAGTTCCTGTTTTTGGGCTTGAAGGCCGATTTTAGGGACTATTTCACCGCAACTGAGGGGTGGGATGTGGGGTTAGCGCTCGTAAATCAAGTTGCCTGCCAGGTAGGTGGCTTGGACTTTGGTGGCTTGAAGTTCTTGGGGGTCGATGGTGAGCGGGTTTTGGTCCAGGACTACCAGGTCGGCATACTTGCCGGGCTCCAAGCTGCCGAGGTTTTGCTCGTCGCCAGCTGCGTACGCGCTGCCAAGCGTGTAGTTGCGCAGGGCCGTTGCCGCATCGATGCGCTCGCTCGGTAACCAGCCGTCCTCGGGCCAGTGGCTTTTGGGGTCCTGGCGCGTAATAGCCGTGTAGAGCACGTTCATGCTGGTAACGGGCGTGATAGGGCTGTCGGTACCGAAGGCTTGGCGAATGCCACGCTGCCTATAGGTCGCAAACGGCCACATGATGCGGCTGCGCTCCAGGCCCAGGTCGCGCTCGGGGCCGCCCGGGTCGAGTGTAATGTGGCAAGGCTGGCTCGAAGCAACCACGTTAAGCTTGCGCAGGCGGTCAATGTCCTCGGGCAAGAGGTTCTCCAGATGCTCGAGCGTGTTATGACCGTGCTGGGGCAGGCCGTACAGTTCCGCGGCCTCCTCAAAGATATCGAGCGCGGCATGGATGGCACCGTCGCCGATGACGTGGATGCGCACGGTGTGACCGCGCTCCGCGGCAGCGAGGACCAGCTTGCGCATACGCTCGGCAGGAACCGTCAGGCGACCTTGATCGCCCGGGAAGCGCGGGTTGGTATAGGGCTCGGTGAGATAGGCCGTGTGTTCGCTCGACACGCCGTCGAAAAACTGCTTAAAACCAGGCGCCGAGAGCAGCGCGTTGTTCGCGTAGCGGGTCTGCAGCTCTTCCAAGCGCGACTGGTCATCCAGCAGCGTGGGGAACAGATGGGCTCGGATGCCCAGCTTGCCGGCTGCCTGCAGTTTGTCGTAGACGCCGTCGCGGATAAAATCGCAGCCCGGCATGGGCATGAGCGACATATCGCAGATCGAGGTGATGCCCTGCTCGGCCATACGCCTCATTTGATTGGCGTAAGCGCTTGCGATGCGATCCTCCCCCAGCCACTCAAGGCAGCGCGGTAGCAGCTGCATGGCAGCCGCCTCGTGAGCAATGCCCGTGAGTTCGCCGTTTGCATCCTTGTCGTAACTGCCGCCCGCTGGCGGCTCGCTGTCGCGCGTGACGCCGAGCGCCTCGAGTGCGCGGCTGTTGAGCCAAAGCGTGTGCCCGTCGCCCGAATACATAACGCAGGGACGATCGGGGAATGCCGCATCGAGCGACGCCTTGGTAGGATGCTCAGGCGGATCCCAACGGTAATCGCGCCAGCCCTGCGTCACAACCCAAGCGTCACTAGGCAGATCCTGGGAAAACTCGAGCGCATGTTGCACCAGCGCCGCCTCGGACGTGCCCATATCCATGAGCATGTACGGCGAGGAACCGACCGAGGTATGGAAGAAGTGCAGATGAGCGTCATGGAAACCGGGGCAGACAAACTGCTCGCCGTAGTCGATAACCGGCGTGGCGGCAGGCGCGGCGGCAATCACGTCATCCGGCGCACCGACTGCGACGATACGGTCGCCTGCGATGGCAATCGCCAGCTCGCGGGCGGTATCGATGCCGTCTTGCGCGGTAAAGACGTTCTTGGAGCGGATAATCCGATCGATATGTTGCATGGGCATCCCCATCTCTGGCAGGAAATTCAACACCCCCGAGTGTACTCCCCCGCCCTTGTAACAAAACCCCAAGCGGCAAACGGCAACTTTACCAGCCCTAGCGGCAGGTGGCATACTGGAGAGAGCCTGTACGATTTTGCGATCAACCCAGCAAGGAGCAAATCGACCATGACGAAGACCAAGGCACAGCAGATTATGGCGGCGACCGAGGCTCGCGCGGCAGACGATGTCACCGCGGCCATCCGAGATATCGCCGCCGAGTTTGAACCCTACATCATTAAGCAGCGCCGGCACTTCCATAAGCACCCGGAGCTGAGCCTTGCCGAGGAGCGCACGACCTCCGACATCGCCAACCAGCTCGACGCCATGAATATCCCCTACGAGCGTCCGCTCAAGACCGGCTTGGTGGCAACGCTTCGCGGTACCGCGCCGGATGCCTACCGCGAGGACGGCACGCCACGCCGCCGCATCCTGCTGCGCGCCGACATCGACGCCCTGCCCGTCACCGAGCAGACCGGCGAGGAGTTCGCCAGCGTCAACGAGGGCTGCATGCACGCTTGCGGCCACGACTGCCATATCGCCATGATGCTCGGAACGCTGCAAATCCTGCGCCATATGACCGACGACATCCACGGCGAAGTCCGCATCGTATTCCAGCCCAGCGAGGAAAACGGCCAGGGCGCTAAGCTCATGATCGGCACGGGTGTGCTCGACGGCGTCGATGGCGCCTACGCCGCGCACATCTGGAGTGAGGTCGACGCCGGCACCGTGAGCTGCGAGCCCGGTCCGCGCATGGCCAATACCGACTGGTTCCGCATCGACGTCCGCGGCACCTCATGTCACGGCGCCATGCCCCAGCGCGGCCACGACGCCGTCATGGTTGCCGCCGAGATCGTCAACGCCCTGCAGACCATCGTCTCGCGCGAAATCAGCCCCTACGAGCCGGCCGTCATCACCGTCGGCGAGCTGCACGGCGGCACCGCGCGCAACGTTATCGCCGGCACGGCCTACCTCGCCGGCACAGTGCGCACCTACGGCGATTCGACCCACGAGGAAATGCCGGAGCTCATGCGCCGCATCGTGGAGCATACCGCGGCAGCTCTGGGCGCCGAGGCAGAGCTCACCGACTACACCATCGCCAACTACAAGGTCGAAAACGACGCCGCCTCGAGCGAGCGCTGCCGTCAGGCTGTAATCAAGTGCCTGGGCCCCACCGGCCAAGGCCATTATCGCGGCACGCTTTCGGGCGAGGATTTTTCGGAGTACCTGCGTCGCGTACCGGGCGTGCTCGCCTTTGTAGGTACGCGCAACCCCAAGATTGGCGCCACGTACGCCCAACATTCCTGCTTCTACAAGATCGACGAGACCGTGCTGGCAAAGGGCTCCATGGTGGCCGCCCAGTATGCTAT
>DYAA01000006.1 GCA_019419405.1 Collinsella sp.
CCTCCGCGCGCAGTTTCGCAGCGCAGCGAGAATGTTTGAGCACGGAGGAATTACCCCGCCCGCCCCGGGGCACCCTCCGTCAGTGGCCAAGCCTACTCGAGCTCAAACGCACCCGTATACAGCTGGTAGTAATACCCGCGCTTAGCAATCAGCTCGTCATGGTTGCCGCGCTCGATGATACGGCCGTGGTCCAGACAGATGATCGCGTCGGAGTTACGCACGGTGGACAGGCGGTGTGCGATGACAAACGTCGTGCGGCCCTCCATGAGCTTATCCATGCCCGCCTGCACGATGGCCTCGGTGCGGGTGTCGATGGAGCTCGTGGCCTCGTCTAGAATCATCGCCGGCGGATCGGCGACGGCGGCGCGGGCGATCGAAATTAGCTGACGCTGGCCCTGCGACAGCTGTGCGCCGTTGCCGGTGAGCATGGTGTCGTAGCCGTCGGGCAGGCGGGTGATAAAGTCGTCTGCGCCCGCGAGCTTGGCCGCTGCGATGCACTCCTCGTCGGTGGCGTCCAGGTTGCCGTAGCGGATGTTGTCCATCACGGTGCCGGTGAACAGGTTCACGTCCTGCAGCACGACGCCCAGCGAGCGGCGCAGATCGGCCTTGCGGATCTTATTGACGTTGATGCCGTCGTAGCGAATCTTGCCGTCGGCGATGTCATAGAAGCGGTTGATGAGGTTGGTGATGGTCGTCTTACCGGCACCGGTGGCGCCGACAAACGCGACCTTCTGACCCGGCTTGGCAAACACGGACACGCCGTGCAGGACCTCGTGGTCGGGGGTGTAGCCAAAGTCGACGTTGTCCATGACCAGGTCGCCGCGCAGCGGTACGTACTCGATCTCGCCGGTTGCGCGGTGCGGATGTTTCCATGCCCACATGCCGGTGTGGTGGTCGGCCTCCTCGAGCTGCCAGGTATCGGGGTTGACCTGCGCGTTGACGAGCGTCACATAGCCTTCGTCGGCTTCGGGCTTCTCGTCGATGAGCTCAAAGATACGGTCGGCGCCGGCGAGGCCCATGACCACGGCGTTGATCTGCTGCGAGATCTGGCCGATCTGTCCGCAGAACTGCTTGGTCATGTTAAGGAACGGCACCACGACGGAGATGGACAGCGCCATGCCCGAGATACTCAGGTTGGGCACGCCCAGCGCCAGGAAAATGCCGCCGGCAAGGGCCACCAGCACGTAGAGCAGGTTGCCCAGGTTCATAAGGATGGGCATGAGGATGTTGGCGTACATGTTGGCCTTCTGTGAGACCTCGAAGAGCTTTTCGTTGCGCTCGTCAAAATCGGCCTCGGCTGCAGACTCGTGGCAGAACGCCTTGACGACCTTCTGACCGTTCATGACCTCCTCGATATGGCCCTCGACCACGCCGAGCTCGGTCTGCTGCGCAATGAAGAAGCGCGCGGAGTTGGAGCCGAGCAGCTTGGTCATAAAGGTCATAAAGACGACGCCGGCGATGATGACCAGGCACATCCACACGCTGTAGTACAGCATGATAAAGAACACCGTGACGATGATGATGATCGTCATGAGCAGGTTGGGCAGCGACTGGCTGATCATCTGACGCAGCGTGTCGATGTCGTTGGTGTAGTGGCTCATGATATCGCCGCGCTGGTGCGTGTCGAAGTAGCGGATCGGCAGGTCCTGCATGCGGTTGAACATCATCTCGCGCAGCTTCTCCAACGAGCCCTGCGTGACGATAGCCATGGCGCGGTTCCAGAAGAGCGAGGACAGGACGCCGACGCCGTAGATGCAGGCGAGGGTGGTCACGAGCTGTGCGATCTTGGGCTGCGCGGCTTCCCAATCGCCCGACTGCCACGATTCGCCAATAATTTGCAGGGCGCTCTGCAGGAAGGTCGCGCCGATGGAGTTGATGATGGCGCAGAGCACCACGCCGGCGACGACGAGGGGCAAAAGCACGGGATAGAAGCCAAAGAGCGTCTTGATGAGGCGCGACATGGTGCCGCCCTTGCGGTTGAGCGCGCGCTCGGCGGTCGTTGCCTTACTCATGGGCCTCGCCTCCTTCCTGAGTCTGAGCTTGCGTTGCGGATGCCTCGGTGTCGGCCTCGACGGCCCCTTCGCCCTCGGCGCTCATCTTGTTTTGCGAGGTGAAGGTCTCGCGGTAGATCTCGCTTGTCTTAAGCAGCTCGTCATGGTTGCCGATCTGCGCGATACGGCCGCCCTCCATGACGATGATACGGTCTGCGTCCTGCACGGAGCTGATGCGCTGGGCGATGATGAGCTTGGTCGTGTTGGGCAGATAGCTTGCCAGTCCTGCGCGGATCTTTGCGTCGGTCTTGGTGTCGACGGCGCTGGTGGAGTCGTCCAGGATCAAGATCTTGGGGCGACGCAGCAGGGCGCGTGCAATGCACAGGCGCTGCTTCTGACCGCCCGAAACATTAGAGCCGCCCTGTTCGATCCAGGTGTCGTAGCCCTTGGGGAAACCGTCGACAAACTCGTCGGCGCAGGCCAGATGCGCTGCCTCGCGGACTTCCTCGTCGGTGGCGTTCGGGTCGCCCCAACGCAGGTTCTCGGCGATGGTGCCGCTAAACAGCACGTTTTTCTGCAGCACCATGGCGACCTGGTGACGCAGCGCGTCCAGGTCGTAGTCGCGCACGTCCACGCCGCCCACGCGCACAGCGCCTTCGGTGGTGTCGTACAGGCGGGCGATGAGGTTAACGAGTGTGGACTTGGCCGAGCCGGTGCCGCCGATGATGCCGATGGTCTCGCCGCTCGTAATGTGCAGGTCGATATCGTCGAGCGCCTGGCGCTTCGCATGCTTGGAATACTTAAAACTCACGTGGTCAAAGTCGATGGAACCGTCGGCAACCTCGAGCACGGGCTCGGCGGGATCGGCGATCGTGGGCTCGGCGGCCAGCACCTCGGTAATGCGGTGCGCCGATTCGTCGGCCATGGTCACCATGACAAAGATCATCGACAGCTGCATCAGGCTCATGAGAATCTGGAAACCATAGGTAAAGGTCGAGGAGAGCTGGCCCACGTCGAACAGCGTGCCCTGGCTCGTGATGATGAGCTTGGAGCCCAGGTAGATGATGACGACAAACGCGCCGTTGACGCAGATGTTCATCATGGGGTTGTTAAAGGCGAGCAGCTTCTCGGCGCGGGTGAAGTCCGTCTGGACATCGCGCGCGGCGGCCGCGAACTTCTCCTTCTCAAAGTCTTCGCGTACGTAGCTCTTAACCACGCGCATGCCGGTGACGTTTTCCTCGACGGACTCGTTAAGGGCATCGTACTTGTGGAACACGCGCGAGAAGATGGGGCGCACCTTAAAGATGATAAAGAACAGCCCAAAGCCCAGCAGCGGAATGATGACCAGGTAGACCATGGCAACGCTGCCGCCCATGATAAATGCCATGGTAAAGGCGAAGATCAATACCAGCGGCGCGCGCACGGCGATACGGATGATCATCATAAAGGCCTGCTGCACGTTGTTGATGTCGGTGGTCAGGCGCGTGACGAGCGAGGAGCTCGAGAACTCATCGATGTTGGCAAAGCTGAACGTCTGGATTTTGTAGAACAGGTCGTGACGCAGGTTCTTGGCGAAGCCGCAGCTCGCATGGCTGCAGGTGACGCCTGCCGCGGCGCCAAAAGCAAGCGATGTCAGCGCGATGAGCACCAAAAGGCCCGCGGTAGGAAGCATCTCGGCTACGGCGGCGCCGTCTTTGATGGCGTCGATCAGGTTGGCGGTGATAAATGGAATCAGCATCTCGCAGAGCACCTCGCCAAGCACGAGCAACGGCGTGGCAACGGTGACTTTCATATAGTCGCGGATGCTGCCCATGAGGGTTTTAATCATCCAGTTCCTCCCAGGTTACGCGGATTTTATCGAGCATTTCGGCGAGGTCCTCGCGCTCGTCATGGGTGAGCGCGCTAAAGGCCTGCTCTCTAAAGCGAATGCGGGCCGCCTGCTCTACGTGGGCCTTTTCCCATCCCGCTTCGGTCAGGCGAATGGTGAGCTGCCGCCGGTCTTTGGGATTGCGGCTGCGCTCGATAAGGCCGGCGCATTCGATCTTGGAGAGAATCTCGGAAAGCGAACCGGGCTTAAGATCAAAGTGCAGGCCTAGTTCCTGCTGTGACATCTCGCCGTTTGGCTGCTTGGCGAGCAAGCAGACGATGGGGGCCTTTCCCGAGGCGCCGCCGCCGTGAAAGTGCAGAAAGTGGCCGCAGAAGCCCAGCCCGTTTAGGATGTGCTTGGCGAGCGCGTCTGATTGGGACTGTGCCGCGGGCGCATCTGCGGGTTCATGGGGGTCGCCGCCCGGCGTGTGGGGGCAGAGGCCGATGTGGTCATCGCACATGGTGTCGCTCCTTTCTTTAGTTAGGTAGTGCAATTGTTTTGTGCCTAACTAATTTAGGAGTGCAAGAAATAAATGTCAAGGTACCAAACTTATTAACCTTGATTGGCAACTTCATCCGAACACCTCCCATATTCATCCGTACATGTACGGATGAATATGGGAATCCGATACCCTGAGGGCCGGACCGGCCGGCCCCGGGAGATCGGAGGACGGCATGTCCGGAAAGAGGAAGAAGG
>DYAA01000060.1 GCA_019419405.1 Collinsella sp.
GCCAGGTGCAGGACGTTCTTTTGCATCACGCGATGCCGAGCCCCCACGGGCTCATATCGCTCCTCGGCCGCAAGCCAACTAGGCCGCTAGACCATCTGCATGCGCTCAGTTTTCCTTAACCGTCAGCGAGATCAGGCGGAATACGATGGTGAGCACCGCCACGCCAATCACGCCCGAAAGGATATACATGGCAGCCTGGCCGCCAAAGCCAAGGCCCTGTTCCTCGGAATAGACCTGCAGGTAATCACCCGTGGGCAGCGCGTCGGCAAAGGTCGGAGCATCGAGGCCGACCGAAGCCTGCAGGCTGTTGTCGCCAGCCTCCTGAACGGCGGTCGCGGCGCCCTCGGCGTCCCACTCACCCCAGGCGTCACCGGTGGCAAGCAAGCCGAGCGGCGTAGCCACGACAAGCACGGCAACCAAGATGAGCGTGGGGATCAGCGAGGTCTTCTTGGCGGTTGCGCCCTCGGACTCCAGCAGGCCGTCGGAAGCCTCGGGGCCGACGATAAAGCTCGGCGCCGTCTTCTTGATAAAGCCGTAGATAGCGGCGGTCGCCACGCCCTCGACCACACCGGCTACCAGCATATGCGGGATCAGCATGGCCGGAATGGAAACGGACAGCGGGAAGGGGCAGTACAGCGGAGCACCCGAGGCGTTGGTGAAGAGCATCGGCTGAATACCAAACTCGATTGCCGCGCACAGGGCCGCCAGGCACAGGCCGACCCAGCCGCTTACGATGGCCGAAACCGAGATGCCCCAGCTCTTGTCGTGCAAACGGCTGTTGAGCGCACGGAACACGATAGCAGCGGCAAACGGCAGCACGAAGGCCATGTTAAAGCAGTTGGCGCCAAAGGACAGGATGCCGCCGTCGCCAAACAGCAGCGCCTGCAGCGCCAGCGCGACCGAGACGGCAATGGCAGCAGCCTCGGGGCCTAGCAGCAGCGCGATGAGCGCGCCACCAACGGCGTGACCAGTGGTACCGCCGGGCAGCGGCACGTTGAACATCATGAGCAAGAAGGAGAATGCGGCGCAGATGCCCAGGAACGCCATGTGCTCGCGATCGAGCGTGGCGCGCACCTTCTTGATGCAGTGAACCCAAACGGGCACCATTGCCACCGCCATGACGGCATCGGTCTGCGGAGACAGATAATTATCTGGAATGTGCATGTACGCCTCCCGGTTATCGGCGCACGGAATTGCAACGCCGCTTAAATCACCTTAAGAGTGTTACGTATTGTTAGATTCGTAACACGCCGCGGGCTATCATAGCAAAACGGCGCACTGCCGACAAAGCAGCACGCCGTTATGTAATGCGCGTGTCATATATGCAGGCTCAGCGGTGTCTCATACCGAGCATAGCGGTCACGTAGGACTCAGCAGCAGCCACAGCTGACCTATACCCAGCGCAAATCCTAGCCGCGGACCTCGCCGTTTACGCCCTTGCACACCTTGGTGACGATCTTCTGGTGCGCCTTCTCGACCTCTTCGCTGGTGAGCGTGTGGTCGTCGGAGCGATACGTAAGCGCGAAGGCCATGGACTTTTTGCCCACGCCCACGCGGACCGGATCGCGATAGACGTCGAACAGACGCACGCCCTCGAGCAGCTTGCCGCCGGCGCTGGTAATGCGGCGCTCAAGATCCTCGCAGGTCACGGAGTTATCGACCACGATAGCCAGATCGTGCTCAACAGCCGGATACTGCGAGAACTCGCGGTAGTTCTCCTGATTGCGGGCGCCCTTGATCAGCTTGTCCAGGTCGAGCTCAAAGGCAACGACGACCTCATCGATGCCCATCGCCTCGCGCGCCTCGGGGTGGATCTCGCCGACCCAGCCCAGCACGGTACCGCCGGACAGAACCTCGGCGGCGCGACCCAGCTGCAAGAAGGCATAGCCCTCGCCCTCGGCGGGACGGAAGCGGACCTTCTCGATACGCAGCTGGGCGAGCAGCTCCTCGACAATGCCCTTGCCAAAGAAGAAACGCAGCTTGCGGTACTTCATGCTCCAAGACTGCTCGCTCCACTGGCCCGAGAGCACGCCCGCCACGGACTTGGTCTCCTTGGGCAGGCTGGCATTCTCGCGGCCGTGGAACAGGCTGCCGACCTCGTACAGGTGCACGTTGGGCGTGCCGTGGGCCTCGTTATAGGCCACGGATTGCAGCAGGCCCGGCAGCAGCGAGCGACGCATCTCGGTCTGCTCGGCCACCAGCGGATTCATGAGCACCACGGGGCAGCCGCGGCCCTCGGTGGACATGCCGATCTTCTCCAGGTCGCCCGGGGCGGCAAAGCCAAAGGTCGTGGTCTCGTTGAGGCCGCAGGCGCGCAGGATCTCGCCGACCTTGCGGGTGAGCTTCTGCTCGCGGGTCAGACCGCCGATGTGGTTCTTGGCGGCCGGGATGGTCGCCGTCACGCGGCCCATGCCCCACAGGCGCAGGACCTCCTCAATCAGATCGATCTCGCGCGGCAGGTCGGGGCGGAAGCTCGGCGGAGTGACCATAAAGTCCTCGCCGTCGCGCTCGACGGTGCAGCCCAGGCGGGTGAGCGAACGCTCGATAAAGTCGGGCTCGATGTCGGCGCCGCAGATGGCATGCACGCGGGCCAGGCGCAGCTTGATGCTGTCGATGGTCTTGGGCGCGGGGAACACGTCGACGTAGCCGGGAGCGACCTCGCCGCCGGCGATCTCCTCGATCAGCGCGCAGGTAACGTT
>DYAA01000061.1 GCA_019419405.1 Collinsella sp.
CCACCTACTTGCTCGATGCCGACATTGAGCTCGGCGGTAACGCTGCCGGCTTCTCGGTCAAGTTCGCTGAGGACGCCGAGACCGGTCTTGCCTATGAGTTCCGCGCCAACCTGCGCGAGGGCAAGCTCGAGTTCACGCCGGCTCCCCAGTACCCGTGGTTCCAGGTCAACAACATGGGCCTCGAGCGTCCGTTGTTCTTTAAGGGCGAGGGCACTCACCATGTGCGTCTGGTCGTCGACGACGACATCGCGACCATCTTTGTCGATGATGTCGCGCTCAACGCTCGCTTCTGCAACAAGCAGGGCCAGGGTGTGGCGCTTACCGTCACCGACGGTGCGCTCAAGTGCGCAAACGCAACGATCGCGTCTCTGTAGCGGCAACGAACCGTTTTATGATTTAGAAAAGGAATGGAGAGGAACATGGACTACAAGGCAGTGTCCCAGCAAGTCGTCGACAACGTCGGCGGACTGGAGAACATCGAGGGCGCCACGCATTGCGTGACCCGTCTGCGTCTGGTGCTCAAGGATACGAGCAAATACAACAAGGCCGAGCTCGAGAACACCGATGGCGTCAAGGGCGTGCTGTACAACAGCGGCCAGCTCATGATCATCTTCGGTACCGGTACCGTCAACAAGGTTTACGATGAGTTTATGGCTCTGACGGGCGTTAAGGAGATCAGTGCTTCCGAGGTCAAGGGCGCCGAGGCGGACAAGAAGGGCAAGTTCTTCTCGGTCCTCAAGGTATTCTCGGACATCTTTATCCCCATCATTCCCGCCTTCGTCGGCGCTGCAATCATCATCGGCCTTAAGTCGCTGATCGTTGCCAACGGCCTCTTTGGCATGGAAGGCAGCCTCGCCGATCACAGCGAGTTCCTCAAGAACCTCGCAAGCTTCTTTGCCATTATCGCCACCACGTTCGACTACCTGCCTGTCCTGGTTATGTACAGCGCGGTCAAGCGTTTTGGCGGTAACCCGATCCTGGGCATCCTCGTCGGTATCGTCATGGTTCACCCGAGCCTTATGAACCGCAACACGTTCGTTATGGACCCGACGGGTGCTGAGTACTGGAACTTTGGTCCGCTATCCATTCCCATGGTTGCTTTCCAGGGCGGTGTGTTCCCCGCAATCCTGACTGCCTGGTTTATGGCCAAGGTCGAGAAGATTGCCCAGAAGTACATCCCCGAGGTCGTTTCGTTCGTCTTTGTCCCGACCGTTACCCTGATTCTTGCTAACGTTGCCCTGTTCACCGTGTTCGGCCCGCTCGGCAACCTGATCGGTGACGTCCTCGCCGGCGTAATCGATATCCTGTACAACAGGATGGGTGTCTTTGGTGCCTTTGTCTTCGCCGCGTTCCTGCAGCCGCTCGTCGTTACCGGTACGCATCAGTTCATCCAGGGTATCGAGGCCAACCTCGTTGCCACGACCGGCTTCAACTACATCCAGGCCATCTGGTCGGTTTCCATCATCGCCCAGGGCGGCGGCGCCATCGGTATGTACCTCATTCACAAGAAGCACTCCAAAGAGCGCAACATCTGCATGTCGTCCTTTATCCCGACGCTGGTCGGAATCTCCGAGCCCGCTATCTTTGCTGCAAACATGCGCTACTCGATCATTCCGTTCATCTGCGCATGCATCGGTGCAGGCTGCGGCGGTGCCTTCGTCAAGCTCTTTGAGGTGCGCGCTATCGGTCAGGGTCTGACCGGCGTGCTTGGCCTGCTCATCGTCACGCCCGAGACGCTCATGTGGTATGTGGCTGGCAATCTCATCGCCTTTATCGTGCCGATCGTCTTGATCTTTGCCTACAACAAGGCAAAGGGCGTGCCGACCACTGATGAAGAGGGCGCTGGCGCTGGCTTCGATGTCAGCTTCTAGTTGAGCCGTTCAGCGTAATCTGAGGATAAGTCCATTTGAGGAAGGGCGTTCGGCTCGTGTGAGTCGAGCGTCCTTTCCCATAGACGAGAAGGTCAATGGCGATGTTTAATCAAAAAAACAAGGTGATGCGTGCGGACTATGAGCAGTGGCGAGCTGGACAGGATGAGACGGCGGCTCGCATCGCGTCCGACCCCGATAGGCTTTTGTTCCATGTGGAGCCTGAGCTTGGCTGGCTCAACGACCCCAACGGTTTGGTTCAGATTGGTGATACGTATCACATCTATCATCAATACGATCCGTTCGATGCTGCGCATGGCGGTCCAGTGCTTTGGAACCATCTGACGACAAAGGATTTTGTGACGTACGAGAATCGCGGCCCCGTGTTGTTCCCCGATTCCGATTTGGATTCGAGTGGAGCGTATTCTGGTTCTGCCTTTGTACGTGATGGCAAGATTCACTACTTCTATACCGGCAACGTTAAGCATTTTGACCGCGATGATTACGACTACGTGTTGACGGGCCGTGAGCAAAACCAGATTCATATGGTTGCCGAGAATCCCGACGAATTGGGCGAGAAGCGCATAGCTGTTGGGCCGGTCGATTACCCCGACGATATCGGTACGCACGTGCGCGACCCCAAGATCCTTGAACACGACGGTATCTACTACATGGTTCTCGGCGCTCGTACGAAAGACGATCGCGGGTGCGTGCTTGTCTATACCTCGCGCAATCTTGAGGACTGGAGCTATGCGACGCGCATTGAGTTGGACGAGAAGTTTGGCTTTATGTGGGAGTGCCCCGATCTGTTTGAGCTCGATGGCGAGCTTATTCTCGTTTGCTGTCCGCAGGGTGTGCCTGCCGATGGTTGGCATTACCGCAATCCGCATCAGTGCGTGTGGTTCTCCATCGAGGCCGATTGGGAGGCGCCGAGCTTTAAAATCGTCGGGCAGGGCATGCCCCCGATGGTCGATGCCGGTTTTGATTTCTATGCTCCGCAGTCCTTTGAGGATACTGCAGGCCGGCGTTTGATGATCGGATGGTCGGGTTGCCCCGACGCGACGGCAGAAAACCCGACGGTGGCGCGCGGGTGGCAGTGCGC
>DYAA01000062.1 GCA_019419405.1 Collinsella sp.
CCCCTATATTCGGGCTGGGATCTCGGTCCCCCTTTTTATCGACGACTGGCGAACGTAATGCTCAATAATCTTTCCGACAATCAGAAACGCACCTTGGCGCTTGCTGCGATGGCGCTGTTGGCCCTGGCGTGCCTGTGTGGCACGCTGGCTTTTACCGTTGATATGGTTCCGGTGAACAACGTTCTATCGTTTGGCAGCGTGAAGGTACGAGTCTGCGAATACACCCTCAACGAGCAGGGCGAGGAGATTCCGTTTGAGCCCAACGAGCACGGGGACTATCCCGACACCAAGGCCGGGGGCTCTGACATCAGCCGCATTGTGCGCGTGGAGAACGCTGGCACGCAGCCTGAGTACGTTCGCGCGCGTCTGCGCATGACGTCGGTGGCGCCCGACGGTTCGAGCGCGGATGCTTCGGGCAGCGTTGCGTTTCATGTGAACGCGGGCGAGGGGTCCCCGTGGATCGATGGCGGCGATGAGTGGTACTACTACCGCGGATTGGCCGGGCGTGGCGGCACGCTCGACCCCGGTGCCATGACGGAAAGCCTCATGGACTCGCTGCGCTTTGTGGGCGACTACCACGATGCCGCGCGCGGCGGCTCATTCAGGCTCGATATCGATGTTCAGGCCGTGCAGGCCAAAAACCAGCAGACAAGCGATACCGCCCTCGACGTACTTGACGTTGTGGGTTGGCCGGAGGCGAACTAGCCTATGAAGATCAAGAATATGAACCGGGGTATGCTTAGCAGGCTGGTTGCCGTCGCAGCGATTGCCCTTTGCTGCGTTATGGCGCTGCCAACGGTGGTGCATGCCGAGGACGTGCCCGAGGCCAAAACCGAATTCCACATCAAAAACGAGGCTGACTTTTTGTCGTGGGTGGCGCTGTCGCGCGAGCGCGATACGTCCGGCTGGCACGTTTATCTCGATAACGACATTGAGCTCGACAGCGACGACATGAAAGCCATCGTTGCAAACACCGTTAAGCATCTGTCGTTTGGCAACAAGGAGCATCCGTTTAAGGGCGTGTTCGATGGTCAAAACCACACCGTTGAGGGCCTGAACTACGATAAAGACGCTTTTGACCCCGAGCGCGATACGGGATTTTTTGCCGAGACCAACGGTGCCACCATCAAAAACTTCCTGGTCAAGGACGCCAACGTGTGGGCGGACTTCCGCGGTGGCATTATCGTGGGCAAGGCCGTCAATACACGCTTCGAAAACGTTATGGTCATGGAGAGCACGCTGCACGTGACCTGCGCCAACAATGCTCTCAACCTCATTACCAACGCAGGCTTTGAGGGCGGTCTCATCGCCGGCGAGCTCGACGGCTGCACCCTCTACAACTGCGAGGTCCGTGGCGGCCGTGCCGTCAACAATACGACCTCGGGCGTGCAGGCGCTCGGCGGTGAGGGTCTGTATATGGCGGCGTTTGCCGGCTACGTTAAGAACTCGACTATCGAGTACTGCCGCGTGACGCCGACGCGTAAGGACGACGGCTCGATTGCCGAGAAGGGCATGACCGACGTCACCAATAAGTACGACGTGGCCATTGGCGCCTTGGGCGGCAACAACGTGTACGCCTCGGGTTTTGTGGGCTGCATGGCGGGCGAGGCCAAGATTATCGACTGCTTCTCGACGGCGCAGTGCTACAGCTATGCCGCGTCGTATGTGGGCGTCGTCGCCGTGACGCGTGCGTGGACGGGTGGCTTGGCGGGTCGTATTCTAACCGAAAAGGGCAACGAGCTCGTTCGAAGCCATTTTGCGGGTGACTTGAGCTCGCGTCAGTACAATCCCATCGCCGTGATTCCCATCATTCAAAACGATGTGAACCTGGGCGGTATTGCCGCGCGTGCCAACAAGGATGATGCCACGGTCACCGAGTGCTACTTTAAGCCGAGCGTGAGCCTTTCTGGCAACAGCCAGGGCAACCCTGCTAAAAAGAAAATCCCCTCGTTTGGCGGCGATGGCACCACCAAGGGTGATGGCTATGGTCCATGGGATGACGAGCGCTACACCACGCGCGAGCTGTGGGAAGAGCACGACTACGACTTCTGTGCCGGCACCATGCGCTCGACTGCCAATAACGATTATCTGGGCGGCGACCATGCAAACGAATGGGCGATGGATTACAAGCTGAATATCCCCGTGCATGGCCAAAGCGTTAAGGCGACGATCGATTTTCCCGGTGCGGGTACCGCGACAATTACGGCAACCAAACTCGGTATTGATCAGGCGACCTCGGATCCGTATGCCTTTGCCGTGAGCGCCGTGCTGGCGGGAACGGCTCAGGGCTTGGCCCAGGGCGATACATCGGTAACGTTTAAGCAGGATACCTCCGCAAAGCCTGATGGCCTGACCAAGGAGAACGGCGGCTACCGTTTTATGGGCTGGTTCCGCGAGCCCGGGGTTAAAGTGAACCGCATCGATCATGACAACAGCTGGTTTAACGGCAAGACCGATGACGCTGCGGTGGCTGCCGGCAAGCAGGTCCAGAAGAGCGAGGCGCACGAGAAAACGTCAACCTATACCGCCGATAATGCCAAGGGGGCCGACGGTTTTAAGGGCAACGACCTGTTTATCGCTTCGTACGAGGCGCAGGTGCTGTTCTATAACGTTAAGGGCGAGACGCTTGATTGTAAGAGTGGCGCCGCGCACGACAAGTCGACGGATTGGTATCGCTATGGTGTCGGTTTAAAGCCGGCTGCCCCTGCGGACCGCGGTACTCTGTCTGCCAGTGCCACCTTTATCGGCTGGACGACGCAGCCGAGTGGCGAGGCCGGGATGCATGGCGGTTACGCGGCCATCACCTCGCCTGAGCTTGCCGAGCTAAAAAACGCCGGTGCGTTCTATCCTGCCGGCACCGAGATCACTGTGCTTGGTCCTACCGATTTTTATCCGGTGTACACCGACTATGTGTCGAACATCATGACGGTGTTTGAGGGCAATGAGCAGGATGCAACCGACGATCAGACTCGGCGCGACGGTGTGGGCAAAACTGACATTAAGGTTGAGACTGCAGAAGATGGCACAAGCGCGTATACCGTACAGGTGCTCGACGTATCCGGTAAAGCTATATCCGAGGAGGGCCAGCTGCCCGACGGCTATCGTTTCCTGGGTTGGTATGAAAACAAGGGGACCGAGGATGCCCCGCTTGAGGTGCGCGTAAGCCGCGATCCCATCTATACGCTCCCCGCCGATGTCGATTTAACCGCGCCGCATACCTACATCGCCCGCTTTGAGTACCGAGTGGATTATTACGTTCGGGCTTATACCAACCATGAGTTTACGGACAGCAAGCTACTTTGTTCCGTTTGGAATCGCTATCAAACACCCTTTGAGGAAAACGTCGGTAGTACCTTCGTGCGTGAAAACGTCGTCCACTGGGGCCCGGAGCATGTTGACCACGGTATAAAGGATAGTTATGAAACGTGTGGCACGCGCTTCACGAAGGAAACCCTTGTCGTGAGTCCCCTTAACGCGTACTCGCACAACGTTAAAAATGATACGGGAGCCGATACTCTAAAAAACCTCTATGCCGATACCGATTTTCCAGGCGCTGCAACGCTAAGCGATACTTGGACTTCGGCTTCGCTGAACGTAACGGTCAAACCGGTGAATGATCGCTATCGCCTGAATTTCTGGACGCTTGAGCGCGATGGTGAATATTGGACATATGTGAAAAATCCCATCGAGAGCATGGTGCGTACAGATAAGAAGTACTACGTTCGCGCGATGATTACCACGGACGTTAATTTCTACAACAAGGGCGATAATGTCGTGAGGACTGCCACGCGGCGCTATGAGAGTAACTTGCTGCAGACCAAGGTGAACGGGGCGGATCCGACGTTCACGTATTACTACCCGCATGTTAATAAGTCGGTTAAAGTGGCCGAAAAGCCAGAAGATGGTGAGAAGGGATCGTATGAGAGCCCCCTGACCCTCGAAGCTTCCCCGACCGATGCCGACATGGCCGTGCCGGGCTATAAGTTCCTGGGCTGGATTTCGACCGCCGAGGTCCAGAAGGGTTCTGACGTCTGGAAGTATATCTACGATGTCGAGGGCGATTCCTTCACCACTTCTGACCCGGATAAGGCCGAACCGTATCTGGTGAAATCAGATTTTAAGGTCACCCAGTGGCAGGATGCCTATCCGGTGTACGCGAAGTACGATGTTAGGTACACCACCAACCTGTATCGCGCCGGTTTTAAGGGCACGGACAAGGTCAATGTGCCTAGGTACGACATCGATCCCGTTATCAACGCGGACACCGACCCTGCTACGGCAACGGTGACCCCTGACGTCACGACTCCGGTTTATAAAGCAGGCGGTGAGCTGTATAAGTTGCAGAAGGTTGAGATCGAGCTTCCGAATGGCGAAGTTGAAGAGATCGAACCTAACGGCGATAACTCGTATTCCCATCAGGTGGAACCCGGCGGGGCCTATACATTTGTGGCGTACTATTCGCCGTTGGCGGTCGTGTACCATCTCAATGCCACGGATGTGGACGGCAAAGTTGCTCAGCAAGACGATATGCTCGGCAACCTTAATGGCGGCATCCCGAAGCCTACTTATGACGTCAGCACTATCGATGCGGATACAGGCAAGTTCAACGTCTTCGTGGGCTGGACGGAAGCCGAGCCGGCACCTGGCAAGGGCTATGTCGCTTGGTCAGAGGGCATCCGTATGGTGAGTGCTTCTACCGTGGTCAAGGCCCCCATGGAGCTGTACCCGGTCTACCGTCCCAGCCTGGTTACCGTTCAATCGAACATTGACTCTAAACTTGCGAATCCCGATCTTGTCCGTAGCCTCGGCCGCACTGATTCCGGCGACCAGATTTCTCTTGAGGTCAAGGCCGCCGAGGAGGTTGAGGGCACTGACGGCACCAAGTACGACTTTGTCGGCTGGTCGCGCGATTATGTCAATGACGGGCAGTACACCCTGATGACTGACGATGAGAAGTATCCCCTCGAGGGCAGCGAGCCCTTTGAGAGCGTGACCTACACTGCGGTGTACAAGAAGACGCCGCTTAAAGTGCGCTATCACGACACCGAAGGCAACGTCATCTACACCGCTACGGTAGACCCGAACGATACGAGTGTTCTGCGTGGCCAGGATGGCAATGCCGGCTTTGTTCAGACAGTTAAGGTGCCCAAGATGGACGAGAACGGCAACCCGGTCTATGACGACAAGGGTGAACCCGTCATGGAGCCAAAGGAAGTGGCCTACGATCCCGAAGCCTACTCCGCAATCGTCGCATTCCTGGGCGAGCGAGCGGATAGCAGCTTGAAGGAGTTGTTCTTGGAGTGGCAGTGGGTTAATGGCGACAAAGCTGTGGCGTGGAGCGACTTCAAGGGTAAACCGGTTACAGCCAACATGGATTTGTATCCGGTGACGTATAAGGTCGTCGCTAACGACACATCGGACGATGCGAGCCCTAAGAATGTGACCGGGCAGCTCAAGTGGTTGCTTGATCCCAATGCCGCGAACACGATAGATGACAAGAGCGATAAGGCGCCGTTCAAGGCTTGCTTTGCAAAGCCCTTCATGGGCACGCAGATGACGGTGCACGTTGACCGCGTGGGCTATGGTCTTCCTGGCCAGACTCCTGCGCCTGTCAACGGGAAGTATGTCTCGCTTTACAGTTCGGGTTCAGGCGAGGGCTCGTTTGAGCTGACGAATCGTTTGGACTACAAGCTCACGGGCGACGGCACTCAGAGCGATGGCAATGCGGTGTTCGATTTCGCCGCTACGCATACGCTCAAGATCGTCAAGCAAACCCAGGATAGCTGGGCGAAGGGCAAGACGTTCCGCTTCAAGGTTTCCCGGGCCGGCATGGACGGCAACGCCTTGGAGGAGCGCACGGTTGAGGTAACGGTGTCATCGGATGCGCAGCTAAAGGACGGTTCCGCCTGGTACTCCGGCGCTATCGAGCTTGCGGTCCCGGCGGGTATCTACACCGTCGAGGAGGACTCAGCGTGGGCATGGCGCTACAGCAGCCAGATCGGCGTCCCCGGCAAGCAGCCGGGCGATAAGGCGCAGACAACCATCTCCGCTGCTTCGAGCGCGAACGATGCCACGTTCACCTGCACGAACACGCGTGTGAACGACAAATGGATCGACGGCAGCGATCGTGCCCATAACGTTTGGAGCAACGGCAACGTAGCAGAGAAGGAGGATTAGCATGTCCAAGCGCAAGCGCATCATCGCCTTGCTGGTGGGGGTTATCCTCCTGGCCGGTACGGCAGGCACGTTGGCCTGGCTTTCGGTTACGGGCGTGCTGGTCAACCAGTTCGGCATCGGGTCGGTGACGCCATCGGTTCAGGAAACGCTCAACGGCAAAGTGAAAAGCGATGTCAAGGCGAAGAACACGGGTACTGCGCCCGCCTATATTCGTGCTGCAGTGGATATCTACTGGCAGGACCAGGATGGCGCACGCCTGTGGGATGAGCCGAAGGAGGAGCCGAAGGGTGAGGCGGATTACGAGATTGCGTGGAGCGTGGCTGATGCCTCGGGCGCGAACTCGGCTTATAACTGGGTTAAGGCGAGCGACGGGTTCTATTACTGGACGTCGCCCGTCGCTCCCGGCGCGGAAACCGGCGTGCTCATTAATAGGGTTACCGAGCTCAAGGCAACCGAAGGTCGCAATCTTGTCGTGGATATCTCCACTCAGGCGGTCCAGGCGACGCCCGATGAGGCCGTGCACGACGCATGGGGTTGCTCGGTCGAGAATGACGTGCTGGTGCCGCCGCATGGAGGTGCGTAAGTATGGCGTTCCCGATTCGTAAAGGTGTTGCGCGCTCCTTGCGTTGCATGGTCGCGGCCATTTTCTGCGTGGTCGCGCTCGCTGTTCCCGCCCGTGCGTTTGCCGATACTCCCGCGATTGCCTATGACGGAAATGCGCGTCAGCTGACGGTCTCGGGGGCGACGGACTCCTCGGGGGAGCCCGATCTGTTTTTGGCCTTTAAAGATCTGATGCCTGGCGATGTGCGTGATCAGCAGATAGAGATTCGTGCCACGGGCGTAAAGTCCCAGGTGCGCGTGTTTGTGCGTGCCGTTGTCGATCACGAGACGGCACGCCTGCTGTCGCCCATTACTCTAACGGCGTCGGCGGGCGATGGCTCTGCAGGTTGGCTCCAGACAGGAACACCGGGCAGCGTGTTCGCTTATCCCACGCAAATCGCCACGTTTACGAGCGATGGCAGCACGGTGCTTAATTTGCAGCTAAACGTTCCGACATCGGTGGGCAACGAGGTTGCCGACGCAAACAAGACCATTCGCTGGGAAATCACCGCCGAGGACGATGGCGAGAAGATCCCCATGCAGTCTGCTGACAGCAAGAAGCCCGGTTTGCTTGGTCTGGTGGCAACAGGCGACAACACGCTCACGTTGCTTTTGGTGTTGCTGACACTTGCAATCATCGCATTTATAGCCGCACTTCTTTTGTCCCGGAGGGATAAGCGCTAGGTTCATCTTCTAAACGCAACGCCCTCCCGGGCGGCGGGCACGAAGTTCCCTGCTCTACAGTCCTGCGCAAGACGAAGGCCACATTAAGTGGCCTTCTTTGCGTGCGGAACTCGCGATGAACTTCGAGCCCGCCGCTCGGGAGGGCGCCCCTTTATTGACGGAAGGCCTAATAAGCGGATATTCCATGCCCGGATGTATTCAGAGCGGGACGGGCTTTCCGGATGGGCGGGGTTTCGGAAAGTGTGTCCCAGAATCGGCGCTCAGAGTGGTCCCCACTTTCCGGTTGATGTCTTGTCCGGAGACTATGTCCCGGAATTAAGGCTTGGAATGGGATGCACTTTCCGGTTGAGAGCCTTAGCGGAAAGTGCGACCCGGAATTTACTCTTGAAGTGGGATGCGCTTTCCCAACAGGCCCTCAAGCGGAAACTGCGTCCCATTCCGAAGGCAGATTCCGGGACACACTTTCCGAATACAAAGAAGGCCACTTAATGTGGCCTTCAACTTATATATGTTCAGCGGATGCCCCCATGACAAGCCGCGCTCCAACAACAGGGCGTCTGTCCGGGCGGAGGCATATAAGGTTCATCGCGAGTTCCGCACGCAAAGGAGGCCACTTAATGTGGCCTCCGTCTTGCGCAGGACTGTCCGAGCAGGGAACCTTATATGCCTCCGCCCGGACAGACGTTTCAGTTATGAGCGACCCGCTATTTGATCTTGGTCGTACCCGGCGCCAGGTTGGGGTCGGTCTCGTTGGCCTCGGTCTGGAAGTGCTTGGTGTACACGTTCTTGCCGTCGCGGAACATCTCGTAGTACTGCATCTTGGCGTAATCCTCGCGCGCCTTGGTGGCGGCTGCGGCAGCGGCGTCGTCACCGGTGACGTTGGAGGAGAGCGCCCAGCGCAGGCTGGCGTCCTCGTAGCCCACCGAGTTGATGGCGGGCAGCGACTCGCGCAATGTCATATGCGCCTTCTGGTAGTCGGTCAGCGGTGCGCCGATCAGCTGCATCAGCTGGGTGGACAGGTAGTTAATGGATAGGTCGTCAACCTCGCTCGTCTGGTCGCAACCGGCAACGTCATAGTTAGCCCAAATGATGTAGTCGGTCTGCCACAAGCGCTCCTGGTGGGTAGCATCGTCCTCGTCGGTAAACCACTTGTCATTGAACTTGGACGGGAAGAACGGCTGGTGGTCGCCCCAGAACACCACGACCACCTTACGGTCGAGCTTGCTCAGGGCGTTGAGGAAGTAGCGAAGCGCCTGGTCGGACTGCTCGATGCACGAGACATACTCGTCGACATCGGACAGCGTGCCGTCCTCGACGGTCTTGGCGTCCAAGTCGGTCGTGTCGATGTTCAGGTGCATCTGCTTGTCGACCGGCAGCAGACCCGTATCGTAGCCCGAGTGGTTCTGCATGGTCACGTCGAAGATAAACTGCGGGTCGGCGTTCTGGTCGAGCAGCTCAAGAATCTTGTCGTAGGTAGCCTGGTCGGTCACCATGCCGCGCAGGGTATCGGCGCCCTGGAAGTCGTTGATGGACAGGAACTGGTCAAAGCCAAAGTCCTTGTAGACGTTCTCGCGGTTCCAGTTGGTCGCGTGGTTGGGGTGCATGGCCGTGGTGGAATAGCCGAGCGATTTGAACTGCTCTGCCAGGTTCCCGGTCGTCTCCATGTTGTAGATGGTGTAGGGGTACACGCCCGAGCCCAGGTTGGCCATGGAGTTGCCGGTCATAAACTCAAACTCGGTATTGGCGGTACCGCCACCGTAGGCGCTCACGTAGAGCTTGCCGCGGCTGAGGCAGTTGGACAGGCTCTTAAAGTACTGCGGGCCTTCGTAGCCGGCGCGCATGTTCTGGTAGATCGACAGATCCGAGAAGGTCTCGTTCATGATGGCGATGACCGTGGGCTTCTCGCTGTCGAACTGCTCCTTTGCGGCGGTGCGCTCGTCACTCTTGGCGGCATCGGACTTGTCGTAGGCCTTGGCGTACTTTTTGAGCGTGGCCTTGGCGTCGTCGACGGAGTAGTCGGCGGGTTTGGGCGGCTTGATGGACTGCGCTGCGCTAATGAAAGCGGGCAGGTAGCCCTCGCGCCAGTAGCTCTCGAGCGGGCGCCAGGTGTAGACGGTGATGCCGAGGGTGTTGTAGTAGTCGATGAGCGTGACATGCGCGGTTACGCCGCCCAGGCACAGCACTGCCACGAGCAGGTTGGTGAGCAGCATGCGCTTGGCGTTGGCGGCACCCTTCTGACGGTGCGGTGCCACCAGGCCGGCGTACTCGCACAGCAGCATGGCGATGGCGGTAAAGCCCATGGACAGCACGCAGAACAGCGAGATCGAGAAGGTGTAGCCGTTGCCGGCGACCGCGGCGGCGGTGGAGATGGCCGAAAGGTCGCCCGGCTGGATGGGCATGGATTTAAACGTGATGACGAAAAACTCGGCAATGCCTAGGACAAAGAGGGCGAAGGCCAGGACCGCGGGAGCTGCGCCGTGGCGCTGGAATAGGAAGAACAAGCCGACCATGAGCACGGTGATAATGGCCCATTCGAGCAGAATGCACAGGGGGTAGACCCAGGTAAAGTCGTGGTTGGACGAGACCTCCATGCCCAGCAGCGCAAAGACGCCGGCGAGCAGTAGGCACAAGACGGCGGCGACGAGCGGTTTGCCCGCAAAGGCGCCGCGCAGGCGGGCGAGCTTGCCGGTGAGGGCGGGGGCATCGGGCGCGGCAAACGCAAAGACGCGCGGGGCGATACGGTCGCGGGCGATGCTGGCCCAAGCGCAGCCGGTGAGGATGGCATTGGTCAGGATGAGCATCACAAAGGCGAGCGGCTCGTTTTGGGCGACGAGGCCAATGGCGCCCCAAATGGTCAAAAAGAGCTGGAACAGGCCGAAGGCGACGCTCCATCCAAGAGCGCTTTTGGCAACGGTGCCCGACTGAGCGCGAATGGCCTTGGCCTCGCGCAAGACAAGGTAGACGGTCGCCGCAAGACCGACGAGCGAGATGGCGGCAGCGAACATGCTGAGACTCCTCACAAACTAAAACCTACGAAAGCGGGGGTTTACCCGATTGTTACCAAGATATGCGCTGCATTTGGTGACTGCGCACAACAACCAGCCATAATAACGCGCGTGCGTGGCGGTGTTGCGCAATGTAGCGGCGACCTGCGCGATAATGGACGGGAATTACACGGAAACGTAAAGGCTTCTTAAAGAAATGGCGAGGGTAGGGCGATGAGCGAGCAGGTTTGCAAGGCGGACATGGGTAGCGACGGAGCTGCGGTCGTGGATACATACGGCTATCCGGTCGAGACTACGGGCAACGCGGTGCTGGACATCTTGGAGCATCGCTCGTCTACGCGTGCCTTCGCGCGTGATGACGATGACCGTCCCGTTGCGGTGACCGACGAACAGCGGGCGGCGATTCTGCATGCGGCGAGCCGTGCGCCGTCGGCAGGCGCCATGATGATGTATTCCATCGTGAGCATTCGTGAGCAGGCCACATTGGACCGCCTGGCCGACCTGTGCGATCATCAGCCCATGATCGCCAAGGCGCCCTGGGCACTCATATTTGTAGTCGACTATGCCAAGTGGATCGATCTGTTTGAGCATGTGGGTTGCTTTGAGCCCGAGTTTGTCGAGCGCACGGGCAAGTCGCCCCGTCGTGCGCCGGGCCTGGGCGACTTTGCCATCGCGGCCCAGGACGCCGTGATCGCTGCGCAAAACGCCGTGGTTGCCGCCGAGGCCTTGGGGCTGGGGAGCTGCTACATCGGTG
This sequence comes from Collinsella sp., assembly GCA_019419405.1. Taxonomy (GTDB): domain Bacteria; phylum Actinomycetota; class Coriobacteriia; order Coriobacteriales; family Coriobacteriaceae; genus Collinsella. Next base: position 11,221 of record DYAA01000062.1, read on the forward strand.
ATATTGTCGAGAATGCCGAGGAAGTCGCCGAGCTGCTCGATCTGCCGCCCTATAGCATGCCGCTGTCGATGCTCATCATCGGCACGCCCCGCAAGGAGCGTCCGGCTATTGCGCATCCCGTGGTGAACCTGGTGCACGAGGAACGCTACTGCCGTGCGGATGCCGCGACCATGGACGCGCAGGTGGCCGAGATGGACAAGATGTTTCGCCCGCATGCCCGCGAGGTGGGCGAGCGCGTGGTGGATATCTACACACGCAAGCACACCAGTCCCTTTATGGCCGAGATGAGCCGCTCCATGGAGTGGTGGTTCAAAAACTGGCTCGGAAAATGACGAATGCGACAAGGGGACTGTCCCTTTGTCACATTCCATATCGCCGCGGTGGCCTAAAGGCCGCATAAATGTTTATTTAGCTGGGAAAACAGTACCATTCAAACATGGGCTGATTACCTATAATCCCGTCGAACGTTAAAATTGGGAGGAAACTGGCTTATGGAACAAAAGGCAAAGGAAGTAGCCTCGCACGCTGCGATTCCTGTGAGCATCTCGGCGATGCTCGTCACGCTGGGCGTGGTGTACGGCGATATCGGCACCAGCCCCATGTATGTAACCAAGGCGCTCGTTGCCGGCAACGGCGGCATCGGAAGCGTCACGCAGGAGTTCGTGCTCGGCGCGCTCTCCCTTGTCGTGTGGACGGTCACGCTGCTGACGACCGTCAAGTACGTGCTGATCTCGCTGCGCGCCGACAACCACGGCGAGGGCGGCATCTTTGCCCTGTACAGCCTGGTCAAGCGCTGCGGCAAGTGGCTTATCATCCCCGCCATGCTGGGCGGCGCGGCACTGCTCGCCGACGGCATCCTCACGCCTGCCGTTACCGTGACCACGGCCATCGAGGGCCTGCGCACCATTCCGGCGGTTCACGCCGTGCTCGGTGACGACCAGGGCCGCGTTGTCGCCATCACGCTCGCCATCATCATCGCGCTCTTCTTGGTGCAGCGCATCGGCACGGCCAAGATTGGCCACGCCTTTGGCCCCATCATGACGCTGTGGTTTTTGTTCCTGGGCGGTACGGGTCTGTTCTTTGTGTTCCAGTATCCCGCGGTGCTTTTGTGCCTCAACCCGCTGCGTGGCATCGGCTTTTTGCTGAGCCCCAACAACCATGCGGGCATCATGATCTTGGGCAGCTGCTTCCTGGCCACCACCGGTGCCGAGGCGCTCTATTCCGACATGGGCCATGTGGGCCGCGGCAACATCTACGCCACCTGGCCGTTTGTTAAGTGCTGCCTGCTGCTGTCCTACATGGGCCAGGGCGCGTGGCTTATCAACAACGCCGGCAACCCGGAGCTCATGGGCATCGCCGACCTCAACCCCTTCTACCAGATGCTCACCCCGGGCCTGCGTCCCTTTGCCGTCGGCCTTTCCACCGTCGCGGCCATCATCGCTTCGCAGGCACTCATCACCGGCGCATTCTCGCTGGTGTCCGAGGCCAGCCGCCTGGACCTCATGCCGCATATGCAGGTCTTCTATCCTGCCGAGACCAAGGGCCAGCTCTACATCCCCATGGTCAACAACGTCATGCTCGTGGGCTGCGTCATCGTGGTGCTGTTGTTCCAGAACTCGGCGCACATGGAGGCTGCGTACGGCTTGGCTATTACCCTGACCATGATGTGCACGACGCTGCTGCTCTTCTTCTATCTGCACGTGGAGCGCAAGCTCAAGATCGCGCCGTGGATCTTTGCCGTCTTCTTCCTCATGCTCGAGGGTTTCTTCTTTGTGAGCTCGCTCACCAAGTTCTTCCACGGTGGCTATTTCACCATCCTCATGGCCGCGCTCATCATGGGAATCATGGTGTGCTGGTACAACGGTACGGCTGTTGAGCAGCGCCAGTTTACGCTGCTGCCGCTGCGCAGCTACCTGCCGCAGCTCAAGCGCCTGCGCGACGACGATCGCTACGAGCTTATGAGTGACAACATCGTGTACCTGACCAAGGACACCAATACCGACTACATCGACCGCGATATCGTCTACTCGATCTTGGACAAGCACCCCAAGCGCGCTCGCGCCTGGTGGTTCGTGAATGTCGAGACCATGGAGGAGCCGCATACCTTTGCCTACTCGGTCGAGACGTTCGGCACCGACTACGTGTTCCGCGTGCATCTGTATCTGGGCTACAAGATCAACCAGCGCGTCAATGCCTATCTGCGTCAGGTCGTTCAGGACCTGGCTGCCACTGGCGAGCTGCCGGCGCAGACGCATGACTACTCGGTCTACAAGGATCCGGGCAACATCGGTACGTTCAAGTTTGTCCTGATTCGTAAGCTTCTGGCGCCTGAAAGCGATGTGGAGCCGAGCGAGCGTACGGCCATCACGCTCAAGTACATCATCCGCCGCGCCGCCGGCACGCCTGCGCGTTGGTATGGCCTGGAGAACTCCAACGTGAGCTTTGAGTACGTGCCGCTGTTCACCAAGTTCAAGGCCGTGAACAAGATGCAGCGCCTGGCCCCCAACGAGCGCCCGTAGTCGACACCTGCTGTTTGTCTAGCGACCGCGGGCTGCAAAGGCTATACACTTGAAACCACCACAAGGAGGCCACCACCACAAAGGTGCCTGTCCCCTTTGTGGTGGTTTTTGTTTTTGAGAGAGGGGCGGTGCGCTGATGGACGTCCATACGGACGGCGATATTGCCGAGAACTTTTGGTGGCGGCGCACGACGCTGACGCGTCGCAGCCCTCTGTATGACGCCTGCGTATCAGCGGGGCTGCTGGTCGCGGCGACGATTGTGGGCGCGCTGCTCGACCGTCCGGGTCTCGCGCCGAGCATCATGATCGTCTATGTGTTTGCCGTGCAGCTGTGCGCATTCTTTACCTGGAGCCGCCTGTATTGCCTGCTGAGCTCGGCTGCCGCCGTGGCGCTCTACAACTATTTGTTTGTCGACCCGCGCTACTCGCTGTCGCTCATCGACCGCGTCTATCCCGGCATGTTCTTTATCATGTTTGTGGTCTCGCTCGTGTCGAGCTCGATTGCGCTGGCCCTGCGCCGCGCCTTGGCGCAGGCTGCCGCCAGCGACCGTCGCACGCAGATGGTGCTCGAGACCAACCGCATGCTGCAGCGGTGCGGCGATCAGCAACAGATTGTGCATGCTATGGCAACGCAACTGGCGCGTCTTTCGGACCGTCCGGTCGTGTGGTATAGCGCCGATGCCGACGACGATGACCTGCTGCCGCGCACGATGTACACGGCCGTGGGCGATGCCGCGCCGGTGCACGAGCTGGCGCCGCAGATGCCGCCACGGCTCTCGTCATCCGCCTATGTGGGAACGCCGCTCGATGCCACCTATGGCGGCTCGGCGTTCTTTGGCATATACCTGACCGTGCACTCGGGCGACACCATGGTGCGCGCGGGTGATCCCGACTCGGTGGTGGGGGTGCTCGCCATTGTCGCCGAGCCCGATGCGCTGACGCCCGAGGAGCGGACGCTTGCCGATGCCATCGTGAGCGAAGGCGAGCTGGCACTCGATCGCGCCCGCGCCATGGAGGCCCGCGAGGAGGCGGCGGTGCTCGCCAAAAACGAGCAGCTGCGCGCCAACCTGCTGCGCTCCATCTCGCACGACCTGCGCACGCCGCTCACCAGTATTTCGGGCAATGCCGATGTGCTGCTCGACCAGGGCTCGACCGGCACCGCCGTGCTCGATAGCCAGACGCGCCGCGGCATGCTTCTGTCCATTCGCTCGGATGCGCAATGGCTCAACGCCACCGTCGAGAACCTGCTCGCCATCACCAAGCTCGAGGGCGGCGGTATGCGCCTGTCGACCACGCTCGAGCTCATGGACGATATCGTCGAGGAGGCGCTGCGCCACGTGAACCCTGCCGTGCGCGAGCACGACCTTAAGGTGGTGGCGTGCGATGAGCCGGCGCTCGTCAACGTCGATGCGCGCCTGATGGTGCAGCTGGTGGTCAATCTGGTGAACAACGCCATCACCTATACGCCCACAGGCTCGCATATCGTGATCTCGATTAGCGTCGACGATGGTCGCGTGGCGTGCTCGGTGGCCGATGATGGTCCGGGTATCGCACCCGAGGATCGCGAGCGGATCTTTGAGTCGTTCTATACCGCCAACCATGGTCTGGCCGACAGCCACCGCAGCGTGGGCCTGGGTCTTTCGCTCTGCCGTTCCATTGCGTTGGCGCATGGCGGTAGCATAGAGGTTGCCGCGGCGGACCCGCACGGTTCGGTCTTTACGATTGAGCTTCCCGCCGCCGACGTTTCGTTTGATAAGGAGTAGCGCTGTGCCGAACTCTGCCGTGAAACCGCTCATCTTGGTCGTTGAGGACGATCCCGCCGTCCGCAACCTTATCGTCGCCGCGCTCGAGGCGCACGGTTTGCGCCATATGGCTGTGGAGACCGCCCACGCCGCCATCGCCGCCGCTTCGTCGCAGGCGCCGAGCATTGTGCTGCTCGATCTGGGCCTGCCCGATATGGACGGCGTCAAGGTGGTGGAGTCGGTGCGCGCGTGGTCGGGCATGCCGATCATCGTGGTTTCGGCGCGCAGCGAGGACGCGGACAAGATCCGAGCGCTCGATGCCGGCGCCGATGACTACCTGACTAAGCCGTTTTCGGTCGAGGAGCTGCTCGCGCGCATTCGCACCACGCTCAGGCGCCTTTCGTATGCGCAGGCGGGCGGTGTTGCCTCCGAGGGCTCGTTCGATACCGGCGAGTTGCATATCGATTTTGATGCCGGCATCGCCACGATGGATGGCGAGGAACTGCATCTGACGCCGATCGAGTACAAGCTCTTGTGCCTGCTGGCACACAACGCCGACAAGGTGCTGACGCACCAGTTTATCTTGCACGAGATCTGGGGTACGGCGACCAAGAGCGACCTGGCGAGCCTGCGCGTCTTTATGGGCACGTTGCGTAAGAAGATCGAGTCCGACCCCGCGCATCCGCGTTACATCCAAACCCATGTAGGCATTGGCTACCGCCTAGTCACCCAAGGCTAGATCGCCAACCACCATCCCAATATGAGTTGCGGTGAAATACGGTCTAAATTTGCCTAATTCCAGGCAAAACAGTCCGTATTCCACCGCAACTTTGTTATCTGCCCTTAGGCTTGCTGGCGTAGAACTTCTTCTTTTTGGGCTTGCCGGCGGGGGAGGGTTTGCCGGCAAAGTTGGACTTGCCGTTGCCGGCCTGCGCGTGCGCGGGTACTGCCGCACGGGGCTTGCGGGCCTCGGGGTTGCGCAGCTCCTCGGTTCGCTCGGCAATTTCCTCGGCGCTAAAGCCGACCTCGGCCATGGCGTCCTCGATGGGCAGGCGGCGCACGATATAGCAATGGTGCACCTTCTGGTTGCGTGCGAAGTCCTCGGGGATGGTCTGCGCCGTTATGTCCTGTAGCACCACGCCCGCGCGTGCGAGCTTGCGTGTCTCGGGGCGGAAGCCTCGTAGGTTGCAGCTAAAGATGGCATGGCCGCCCTGTGCGAGCAGGCGCGATACGCCGGCCAACAGCTCAACATGGTCGCGCTGGACATCCCAGGTGCGGCGGCCCATCTTGGACGAGTTCGAGAACGTGGGCGGGTCGACAAAAATCAGGTCCCAGCGGTTGCGCGTCTGGCGCTGGTCGCGAATCCAGGCGAGCACGTCGTCGCGCACAAAGTGATGCTGCGGACCCACAAAGCCGTTCTGGCGCATGTTGCGCTCGGCCCAGTCCAGATAGGTGTTGGAGAGGTCGACCGTCACGGTCTCCTCGACGCCGCCATCGGCCGCGTAGCAGGTGGCGGTGCCGGTGTAGGCAAACAGGTTGAGGAAGCGACGCGCCTGCTTGGCGTGCTCGCGCACCAGGTTGCGGGTGACGCGGTGGTCCAAGAAAATGCCCACGTCCAGGTAGTCGTCAAAGTTGACGGCAAAGGTAAGGCCGCCCTCTTCGATGAGCGGGAGGCGACGGCGTGCGATATTGGCGCGCTCGCCCGATCCGCCCTTGCCGGCGCCCTGCTTGCCGTACTGCGAGCCGCCACGCGAACGCATGCGGGCCTTGGCGTGCACATGCTCGGCGGGAACATCTAGGATACGCGGTGCGATGGCCAGAATGTCGAGCATACGGGCCTGGGCCAGTGCGGGGTCGATGGTCTTAGGCGCGGCGTATTCGGCGATGACGAGCCATCGGCCCGGCGTCTGCGGGCAACCCTCGTACAGGTCGATGGCGGCGGAGTAGTCGGGCAGGTCGGCATCGTAGACGCGGTAGCAGCTCACGCCCTCGCGCTTGGCCCACTTGCGACGCAGGCGAGCGTTCTTGCGCAGGCGGTTGGCGAACTGCTCGGACTCGGGGATGAGCACGGGCAGCGGCTTGCCGTCACCCAGGTCGAGCGTGGCGG
>DYAA01000063.1 GCA_019419405.1 Collinsella sp.
TGGCGCTCTTGACGATCAGGTCGGCGTCGATGGGCTTGATGGTGTGCATGTTGATGACCTCGGCATCGATGCCCTCGGCAGCAAGCTGCTCAGCGGCCTCGAGAGCCTCGCCGACCATCAGACCGCAGGCAATGATGGTAACGTCGGCGCCCTCGCGCATAACGATGCCGCGACCCAGCTCAAACTTGTAGGTCTCGGGGTCGTTGATGACCGGCGAGGCCAGACGGGCAAAGCGCATGTACACGGGGCCGTCGCACTCGTAGGCGGCGCGCGTCACGGCACGAGCCTCGATGTCGTCGGCGGGAACGATCACGGTCATGCCGGGGATGACACGCATCAGGGCGATATCCTCGCAGCACTGGTGCGTGGCGCCATCCTCGCCCACCGAGATACCGGCGTGCGTGGCACCGATCTTAACGTTAAGGTGCGGATAGCCGATGGAGTTGCGGACCTGCTCAAAGGCGCGGCCGGCGGCAAACATGGCAAAGCTGCTCGCGAAGGCGACACGGCCGGTGGTTGCGATACCGGCGGCAACACCCATCAGGTTGCTCTCGGCGATGCCCACATCGAAGAAGCGGTCGGGGCAGGCCGCCTTGAACTTGCCGGTCTGCGTGGCGGCGGCCAGGTCGGCGTCGAGGACCACAAAGTCATCGTGCTCGTTGGCGAGCTCGACGAGGGCCTCGCCGTAGCTTACGCGCGTGGCGATTTTCTTGACGTCTGCCATCCTAGAGCTCCTCTCCGGCGGCCGTGAGCTCTGCCATGGCCTGCTCAAACTGTTCATCGTTGGGGGCCTTACCGTGCCAGCCCACCTGGTTCTCCATAAAGGAGACGCCCTTGCCCTTCGTGGTCTCGGCGATAATGGCGGTCGGCTGACCCTTGGTGGCGCGAGCCTCGGCAAAGGCGGCGCGGATCTGGTCGAAGTCGTTGCCGTCAGCGAGCTCCACCACGTGGAACTTAAAGGCGCGGAACTTGTCGGCGAGCGGCATGGGATCGTTGACCTCCTCGACGGGGCCGTCGATCTGCAGGCCGTTGTGGTCAACGATCACGCAGAGGTTGTCGAGCTGCTGGTTGCCGGCAAACATGGCGGCCTCCCAGACCTGGCCTTCCTCGCTCTCGCCATCGCCCAACAGGGCGTACGTGCGGTAAGTATCGCCCCAGTGCTTAGCGGCAACGGCCATGCCCACGGCGGCGGAGATGCCCTGGCCGAGCGAACCGGTGGACATGTCGACGCCCGGGGTGTCGTTCATGTTGGGGTGGCCCTGCAGGTGGCTCCCGATATGGCGCAGCGTCTCGAGGTCCTCCTTGGGGAAGAACCCGCGCTCAGCGAGCACGGCGTACAGGCCCGGAGCGCAATGACCCTTGGAGAGCACAAAGCGGTCGCGGTCGGCCTTGCGGGGATCGGCCGGGTCGACGTTCATTTCCTCAAAGTACAGATAGGTCATGATGTCGGCAGCGCCGAGCGAACCGCCCGGATGGCCGGACTTGGCAGCGTGCACGCCGGTGACGATGCCCTTCCTTACCTCGTTGGCAACCTTTTTGAGCTCTTCGTCGCTCATTGTGCCTTCCTTTCATCCTCTTAAGACAAGATGCGCACGGCACCGAAGGTAATCCCAACACAGCCGCAATGCACGTACGTCATTCATTATGCTGGAAACCGATGGCTTTACCAGAGTTTTTATCATTATTTGAACAATTTAGCAGGCAGAACCGCTGATGAAACGGTTTATCAATGTGAACGTCTTTTGGATGGAA